>PWIL01000089.1 GCA_003560455.1 Mollicutes bacterium | reverse complement strand
CCCTTGTTCAGTTTCGTTCCAAACCTTCAAGAGAGCTTGTTGAACTGATTGGCTTTCAGGGTATCCGGTTTCTTTTTGTATTTCTTTTATTCTGTCAGTATTCATTTGTCAGTTCTTCATTAGTTTAAATTCGCTGTCAGCACAAACTCCATCCGTTAACCACCTCCATCAACACCTCTGCATGACAAGGATCGTCTTGTTTGCACCCCACCATGGTTTAAGTTGGTATTTGCTCATACTTACCACCCATATTTTTGTGCATATTCACGATTAAGGCGGTTTACAACCGGGTATACGAACTCCATATAATGCCCTTCAGACAACTCACCACGCGCACCACTTCCGGTCATGAATATTTCCATGCCTTGATCAATACAGACAATACCATGCGAATATCGCACTCCTGAACCATAAATCCGGCTTACATATAGCCCACACACTCGCCTTCCCGTACTGTTAAGCTCTTCAACTCGGTTGTTTAAATGCTCCACCATTGTTCGTGGTACATCTACTTCTTTGGAGGCCACGGGCTCCGCTGCCATGGTTTCTTGCTTGTAGTGATCAACAAGAGCAACAATCAACAGAGACGCCCATATCAGCGCAAGTATCGGGATAAGAGTGTGTGATTTCATGATATAATGGTTATTTCTGATTTCGTTGTTGGATCATCTTTTTTTAACTCATCTCTAAGCTTTAGACAATAATCGTTAACCACCCGCTCAACGCTTTTGGATATTTCTTCCTCAAACTCATTCGCATCCTCACGGCTCAGGTTGTTAATCTCAATCCGAGCTTTGAATTTTTTTTCATTCTCAACCTGTATGTTTACCTGAATGGTTTTCATAACTCTATTGGTTTTGCTTTAAGGCCAAGATCAATATTCTTGATAGCCTGGGATGGGGTAAAATTCAGGCTGTCGCCCAAGCTATCATGCGGCTGGTACAGCCTGGCCGTGTAATCCGTGTAAATCTTTCCGCTTCTGTTTTTTAAAACAACACCCTGCTTGTTAGCCTGCCGCACAAGGTGGTTAATCCGCTCAAACTCACGCAGATCCTTTTCAAAGATTTCACCAAGAAGGATATCAAGGCTGTTCTTGGCAATATCTACAATGTCGGTTACCCGCCGCTCCGTCTGCCAATCGCGCTTATACGGCGAACAGGTTATAATCACGATCTCTGACGGCTCATAGTGGCGCAGCACCGTGCTTATCGGGTTCATGTGCCGAACACCCCCATCAACATGCACCTCCTCGCCGATATACACAGGATCAAACACCAGGGGTATTGCTGTGCTGGCCACAACCTTGTTAATCATATTCCAGGGAACCATGCCCCTGAATCCCCGGTGATCTACGTACTCACCGGTCGATATATCTACTGAGCCACAGTAAAAGTCTGTTGAATACTTATTGCCAAGATTCAGGCGCAGCGTGTCAAACAGGGGGCTGTTATCGTAATAACCAAGATCCGCCTTTTTTAACCCCACCTTATGCAACAGAAACCGCCACCCGGTACGCAGCTTTCCGCGCTCTTTATACACCATGTCCGGGGAGATATTGCGCCACAAGCCCGTTAACCTCATTGCCCGCCCGGTTGCAACCATAGCGCCATTTAGTGCCCCAACGCTAATACCGGCCACTACATCGGCTTTCCAGCCGGAGTTATAAAGCTGCTCAATTACACCCGCCTGGAAACTTCCTTTTGCCCCGCCGCCGCTTAGTAATAGAATTTTCATTGCGCAAACTCCTTTAGGTTTTGTTTAAGATTTTTTGGTGGTTTTATTATCGTTTTCATGGTGTTGGTTAGTTTAGATTAAAATGCTTCTGCGTAAAAATCTCAAAGTTCTCCGGTGGCTCATCTCTGTCAAGCGGCCACAGGCATTCTTCATCAGGGGCAGAGCCATGGTAATACCCGATTATAAATCCGAGCACAAATAGAATGGCACAAAGAGCGAGTAGAGCAGCAATTAGTAAGAGCTTCATTATATCATAGTTTTAAGTGTCCGTTTTTGATTAAGTATTCACATTCAACCGGCTGATTATTCATATACTTGTCAACCAACTCCATAAAATCATCGATATTCCAGCACACGGCCACCGCCCGCCGGTACTGATTCATCTTATTCAGGAAATCCAGTTGTTCCGGTGTTGGCCAGCTTGCTTTTACCTTCTTTCCCTTCTTCCATTTGTCGTACTTCAACTCAACAATAAGGCCATTATATAGCTCAGAGGGTTTTGGAATGTGTAGATCAGAAACACCGGCAAGCACACCCATTCTTTTGAGCTTCGCGCCCCTGGCCTTACTTGTCTTTCGCTCATTGGCCACATGGTAAATCATATCTTTTGGGTATTTAAGACGAAAGTAGTTTACACACGCCACCGTTAAATGCTCTTCAATCGTCATTGTTTATCCTCGTTATTGTTTCGCTGGTTTTCATTCATTCGCCGTACTACATCACCGATCCACGGCAGCATCATCAAGAAATACCCGCCAATCACGCTAATAATTAAAATTTCCTGTATAGAAAAAGTCATAATCCCGGTGGTTAAAATAGGCTTGCGAGTCGTGTAAGAAACTCGCAAGCCCTGAACCATCTTAGAACACAAACACATTAATGTTTGTTATTGCGGACTTTCCGCAGAGGGCATCCGGATCACGAACCCGATGGAGGCCAGCGTTTAGCGGCGCTTCCTCTATGCCCTGCCGTTGGCTGCACGTGCCCCGTGAGCCAGGTGCTTGGCGGTTCTTAAAAGCGGGTTTATGTCGGCTACCCGCCACGGTGACATAATTTAACGAGCTATCTCTATCCCGCCGACAACACCATTCATTTCATTAAGTAAAGATTGCGGGGGCTTTCAAACCCCGGCAAACACTGTGACTTTGCTGACTATACCATGCTTCGGGATTGAAGCACATCGTTGTAATCGCGTTGGCCGGTATAAACCGGAACACCGGTCACCGCCTGTACTTCGTTTATAAACCGTTTCTCGTCGCTGTTACTGTCTGATAGGTGCAATAGATAGATTGCCTCGGTTTTGCTCAGGTCACTGGTACACAAGAATGTTTTCAAATTGTCTAAACTGAAATGGCTGCCCCGGATTCTGTCTTTCAGCCATTCTTTATGTTCACTCTTTGCAAGAATTTCTTCTGCGTAATTACATTCAATTAAGTAGTGCGTAACCCCGGTGAAGTCGTAATCCACAATCGCGCTATCCACAATAAATACACACTTGCCACCCGTTGTTTTGGATTCAATAAGAAAACCCAGCGGCTCGGCGCAATCATGCTCAACCTCAAAAGGCACAATCAGCCAGCCGCCGGTTTCTCGTTGCTCAAAGCTCTTTAACCTTGTATATCCTTTCAGGTCAAGCTCATCAGCGGTTCCCTTACTCATTCCCACATCATAGCCACGCCGTAGCAGCTCTTTGGCTGATTTGCTATGATCCTGATGCTCGTGGCTGATTAAAACCATCTGAATATCAATAGGCATGGCCTTCAGGATTTTACGGTATGGAAGCCCTGCGTCAAGCATGATAGATGAAACTCCATCATTTACGATTACGCAATTTCCAGCACTGGAAGAGGCTACGATATGGATG
>PWIL01000116.1 GCA_003560455.1 Mollicutes bacterium | reverse complement strand
AACAGGACATTTAGTTTTATCAACGCTACATACTAACGACTCATTAAACACTATTGAACGTTTACTTGACATGGATGTTGAAAGATATTTACTAGCTAGTTCATTAACCGGAATCGTTTCCCAAAAACTAGCCCGAAAATTATGTAATAGTTGTAAAATTGAAAAACCAGCCAATGATTATGAAAAAAGATTGTTTAAAAAAGTTCTAAAAATTGACGTTGATAAAACTTTTATTAATGAAGGTTGCGAAGAATGCGACAATGGGTTTAGAGGACGTTTAGCAATTCAGGAAGTTTTATTAATCAATCAAGACATTCGCGATGCAATTAGTTCTGATGTTAGTAAAGAAAAACTAAGAGAATTAGTTTTTAAAGCTGATGTTACTACTTTATTACAAGATGGCTTAGAAAAAGTTCATCAAGGTTTAACAACGCTTGAAGAACTATTAAAATTAATTGAATTTAGTGATATTGATACTGAAAATATTCAGTATAATTTAGAAACAGCGATTGAATATTCGGATATAAGTTATAATTCACAACACGAGTCAAATGAAAAAGATAGTTTTGATACAGCTGAAGACATTAATCCAAAAAGTGAAAATGAACCAAAAGAAAAAGTTGAAAAAATGGATATAAAAGAAGATGTCCCACCACCAAAAGAAAAGAAAATTGATTCAATACTAAGCCGTGCAAAAAATTTAGATAACTTAGAAGATTTAGATATTTAAAAAGATTCAAGAAAAACTTAAATCTTTTTTTTTAATCAATCATATAATCTTTTAATTTTTTCGCCCTTGATGGGTGTTTTAGTTTACGAATTGCTTTAGCTTCAATTTGACGAATTCGCTCTCTTGTTACCCCAAACATTTGACCGACTTCTTCTAAGGTTCTTGATTTACCATCTTCTAATCCAAAACGTAGCCGAATTACTTTTTCTTCACGATCAGTCAATGTTAATAACACACCCATAATTTCTTCTTTTAAAATTTCATTAGTTGCATAATCCTCCGGACTCATATTTTCTTCATCCGGAATAAAATCACCTAAGCTAGAATCTTCTTCTTCACCAATTGGCGTTTCTAAACTAACTGGTTCTTGAGCAATTTTATAAATTTCTCTTATTTTATCAACCGGCATTTCCATTTTAACCGCTAATTCTTCTTCACTCGGTTCGCGATTTAATTCTAAGGTCATTTGTCTTTGAACTCTGGCTAATTTATTAATTGTCTCAACCATATGAACGGGTACTCTAATCGTTCTTGCTTGATCAGCAATCGCTCTTGTAATTGCTTGTCTAATCCACCAAGTTGCATAAGTTGAAAATTTATATCCTTTGTTTATATCAAATTTTTCAACCGCCTTCATCAACCCGATATTCCCCTCTTGAATTAAATCCAAAAACAACATGCCTCTTCCTAAATAACGCTTGGCTATACTGACAACTAAACGTAAATTAGCTTCGGCTAAAATATTTTTAGCTACTTCATCATCTGCAGCAATCCGATTGGCCAAATCTGTTTCCTCTTCTAAAGTTAATAGTTTTATTTTACCAATTTCTTTTAAATACATGCGAACTGAATCATTAATATTTAAATCTTTTGGTAAATCTTCCGTTAATAAACTTTTTGAATCACCATCTTCTTCATCAGTAGCTTCAATTTTAATATTGTTTTCACTAAAGGCATTATATAGTTCATCTAGTAAATCAGCATCAATTTCTAATCCTTTTAACTCATTTGCCAGTTCCTCATAAGTCAAAACCCCTTTTTCTTTTCCTAACTTAATTAATGTCGCTTTTCTTTGTTCAAATGTTTTAATTACTTCCATTATTCATCCCCCCGTTTTAATAGTCTTATTTTTTCAGCAATTTTTGCCTTTTCTTTTGAATCATCGGTTGCTTTTAATTTTGTTTTTAAATTATCTAGTTCCGCTTTTAAATTAAATTCATTAATCACATTAATATAATCTTCAATTTGTTCTAATGTATATTCTTCATTTAAATCTTCCTGTAATATTTTTTTTAAAGCTTTAGTTAATTTTTCATTATCTGAAATAATTGTAAAAATATCTGCGACATCAATCCGCCCGTATTTTTCATAAAACTCACTTATTTCAATTGCTAGTAAGCGATAATCATAAGTTGGCATATAAGTAATTCGTCGGCGATATATTTTAATAATTTCTGAACTTTTTAACATATAATATAATAAATACCGTTCGGCTAATTCATATTTGGTTAATGATGGTTCTTTTTTAATAACTGGTACATCTATTTTTTCTTTAATTTGCTTTTTTAAGAAATTAATTGCCACACCAGTTTCATCACTTAATTTTTTAAAAGCTAACTCTTTAATTAATTTATCATTAATTTTACTTAATTCATTTAACATTAATTTAATATATTTAGCCGTATCAATTTCATCTTTTAGATTTAAACCCTTTTTAAAATATGATAATTGAAAATCTAACATATTTTGGGGAGTTTCTAGCTTTGCTTGAAATTTTTCTATCCCTTTTTCTTTTAAATAATCATCAGGATCTAAACCTTCTTCTAGCGAAACAATTTTTGGTGTTATACCAACTTTTAATAATTCATCAATAGCTGATAAAGTGGCTTTTTGACCAGCCTCATCACCATCAAATAATAAAATTACTTCATTAGCTAATTTTTTTATTAAACGGGCTTGTTGTAGAGTCATCGCCGTCCCCATAGTTGCGACACAGTTTTTAATATCAACGGCCGCTAAAGCAATGACATCCATAAACCCTTCTAAGACAATTATTTTTTTATCTAATCGCGTTATTTCTTTAGCGCGGTGATAATTATATAATATTTCACCTTTTTTGAAAATTGGTGTTTCTTTGGTATTGATATATTTTGCATATGTATCTTCTTGATAAATCCGGCCGCTATAAGCAATTATTTTACCATTTTGATCATGAATTGGAAACATAATTCGATTGTAAAAAATATCTTGTTCTTTTTCATTAATTAAGCCCGACAATAAAAGATCTTGATTATTAAAATTTTTCTTTTTTAAAAAATTAGTTAATTGATTTTCTTTTAGTGCTAAACCAATGCCAAATTCTTGAATTAATTGTTCATTGATATTTCTTTGTTTTAAATATTTTTTTACCTTTTCGCCATATTTAGTTTCTAAATTATTGCGATAAAATTTTTGCGTTGTCTCATAAATGTTATATAATTCTTGATTGGTTTTAGGAATTTCTTTAAATTTAATGTCAATTGGAATATTAGCTATTTCACTAATTTTTTTAACACTTTCTAAAAAAGTGAGTTGTTCATATTCCATTAAAAAAGTATAAACATTACCACTAGCACCACAAGAAAAGCATTTAAATATTTGTTTTTCTGGTGAAACACTTAAACTTGGTGTTGTGTCATCATGAAAAGGACAGATCCCAAAATAGTTCCGTCCGTGTTTATTGAGTGCTAGATAATTGCCAATTATATCAACAATATCAACACTTTGCCGAATTTCTGTTAATTTTTCTTCACTAATTCTCTGCACTAAGAAAATCCCCCTATACATTAATATACAATTAAAAACAGCTATTTCCTTTTTTTAGTTGTAAAAATTGTAATTTTTTCATCAAATTTTAAAAAAACACTCCCTACTTCACTACTAATTAAGTATTTAACATTATTTTTTTCTAATCTTTTTAAAACTTCTGGATGGGGATGATTAAAGCGATTATTTAAACCGGCTGGAATATAAGCATATTTAGGGGTTGTTTTTTTTAAAAATAAATTACCGGTACTATAACGTGAACCATGATGACCAACTTTTAAAAAATCAATATTAGAAAGATTTTTTAAAATGTCTTCTTCTGTTTCAATTCCGGCATCACCCATGAACAATAATTGGTGATTATTTATTTCTATTTGGAAAACTAAACTATCTTCATTTTCACAGTAGGGATTTTTTGAATTTAAAAAATAAAGGTTTTCATTATTTAAATTTAAGGTTTTAGTTGCTATTTTTTGATATGGAATAGCATTTTTATTTAAAAAATCAACAATTCTTTTTTCTTGTTCGTTTAATGACCCGGAATTTAATAAAACCTTTTTGACTGGAAAGTTTTTCATTAAAGTTATTGCTTCTCCTAAATGATCATAATGTCCGTGAGTTAAAACTAATAAATCAATTTTGGTAATTCCTCGTGATTTTAAATAAGGAATAATCCGATTTTCCGCTAGAAATTGCCGAAAATCCGGAAAAAATATCCCACCAGTATCAACTAAAATAACATTATTGCGATAAGCAGTTTCAATTAAAATAGCATCACCCTGTCCAACATCAATTCCAGTTAAATACCCGACTCGATCATAATAAAAGATGTTTTTTTGCATCAAGATAATTAAACTTAATAATCCTAAATAACGAATTTGCTTTTTTTTAAAGAACAAATAAATTAATAAATAATAAAATAAAAAAATTATTAAAGAAGGTTTTGGAATAATCATTAACCAGGCATAAGCAGCAATAATTTCGGCTAAATTTTCGGTTATTTGAATTAAATAAAAAAAGATGTTTTCGAGACTTGGTAATATAAAAGTTAATAATGCTAAGGGGTAGATGATGATGGTGAAGATGGGGACAAAGATAAGATTGATCAAGGGTGTTAATAAGTTTATTTCAAAAAAATTATTGATTAAAATTGGTACTGAAGCTAAAAAAGCAATTAATGAAATAATAAATGCTTTACTTAAATAATTTTTTGGTTGATTAATTAAATAACTAAAATGAATAAGAAAAAAACTAATTAGAAAACTAAATTGAAAACCAATACTATAGATTAAAAAGGGGTTGATAATTAAAAAAAATAATGCTAAGTAGATTAATAACCATTCATTTTTTATTTTTAATTGCCGATTAATAATTAGTAAAATATAAAAGCAAACTGCTCTTAATAATGACATTGTAAAATTGGTTAGAAATAAATAAAAAATTAAAAAAGGTACTATTAACCAGTCTGGTATTTTTAATTTTTTTAAAACTAAGATTAAAAAACCAATGTGAGCACCAGAAATAGCTAATAGATGTAAAACACCATTAATTTTATAGTTTTCAATAACTTGATCATCAAGCATATTTTCGCCTAAAATAAAATTGGTCACATAATCACTAGTTTTTTCTAATTTAGCAATTCGATTTTTTACTTTTTGTTTAAGGTTTAAAAAGAAATTATTGTTTTTTTCAATTAAAGTAATTTCAGTACTATTAAAAAGCCAATAAATATTTTGGCTTTTAAGATAACGACGATAATTAAATAAATTAAAGACAACTTCCGTTGGCGGTTTTCTAATTTCGCCAACTACTTTAATAAAATCACCTAATTGATAAGTTTGGGCTTGTTTTTTAGCTAATGCATTTTCAAAATAATAGTTAACAATTACTTTTTCCGGGGTTTTTAGTAAAAAAGAAAAGCGATTATTATCTTGTTTAATCGCTATTATTTGACCACTTAATTGTTTTGTATCAGCTTGGTAAATTGATTTTATGGCATAATTTTCAAGTGACCAAAAGATATATAAAACAACTAAGATTAAAAAACTATATTTTAACCAAATCTTTGATATTTGCAAAAGTTGCTGCTCCAATACCACTAACATTTAATAAATCACTTATTTCGTTAAAACCATGGGTTTCTCGATATTGAATAATATCATTAGCGCGGGCTTCACCAATCCCCGGTAAAGTTGTTAATTCGGCGACAGTACTGGTATTTAAACAAATTAAACCATCATCTTCTTGGACTTTTTTTGGTTCAATCACTAATTCTTCTTGATTAGAATCAATACTTGGAATAATAATAACCATTTGATCTTTTAATTTTTGACTTAAATTAATTGGCATTGAATTCGCTTCAATCGTAAAACCACCAGCGATATTAATGACATCAATAATGCGGTCTCCTTTTTCCATTTGATAAACACCAGGAACTGCTACTTCTCCCTTTAAATCAACATAAATCATGCTTTTAGCAATAGTTTCAGTTTCGACTTTTTTTTCAACAACTTTTTCAATTACTACTGGTTCAACAATAGTTTCATTTGATTTAGCAAAGATAGTCGAAATAATTAAAAAAAAGACTAAAATTGCAATAACACTCAGTGAAATATAATTGTTTTTTACATAATTAAAAATATTTTCATAAGACATTTTTTTGACCTCCTATGAAAATATATTTAAATTTTTATATTTTTCCTTTAAATCTTTTTAATTTTAATTTTAGCTAAACGATTTTCAATACTAATTCTAAAAACTACTCCTAATCCCATTAAAAAAGCAATTGTAAAAGACCCACCATAACTTAAAAATGGCAGGGTGACCCCGGTTAAAGGAATTAAACCAAATAACCCACCGAGATTAATAAAGATTTGCAAAAACATATAAAACATTAAACCATAGGCGATATACCGTAATTTCTTTTGTTTTGCTGAGCGCCCAATATGAATAATTCGTAGCATAATTCCGGTATATACTAATAATATTAAGCCAGCAAATAATGCTCCATATTCTTCAATTATAATTGCAAAAACCATATCGGTATGCGGTTCATCAATATAGGAGTATTTTTGACGACTCTCCCCGATACCAACCCCAAATAAACCACCTTCATTAATGGCGATATAAGCATTACATATTTGATAGCCCGTATGTTCATAATTAGTACAAGGTGATAAAAAATTAAAACGACTAAGTTGATGCGGTTCTAAAACTCGACCACTATGAATAAATGAAGCCAACGCCCCAATTAAAATAACAATTACCAAAATAAAAAGATAATTTATTTTTTTTTGAAAATCTAAATCACTAATTAAAAAACAAAACAGAAAAATCATCCCAACAATTAATGCATTTCCAAAATCTCTTTGTAAAAATATTAACAAGGGAATTAATAGACAAACAAAAAAAGTTAAATTTAGAATTTTTTTTGCTTCCTGAGGTTTTCTTTTAACTAATTTTTTATATTGATCGAAGAATAAAACTGATAATAATACCATAAAAGGTTTGGTAAATTCTCCTGGTTGAAAAACAAAGCCAAATAAATTAATCCAACGAGCAGAACCACGATGAAATGTTGGATCAATATTAGCATATAATAGTGCTAAAATTACTAAAACTAAACCAATCATCACCCAATAATTATATTTTTTAGTTGGGATATTCATAATAATTAATGCTAAAAGTCCCCCAGCAACAATCCAGACTATTTGCCGATAAAAATAATAATATAAACTAACATCCCAAGTTGCTGCTTCGCGACTCGAAGAAGTAACAATATTTAACAAACCAAAACAAACCATTATTAAACATAGTGTTAATAATGGTTTATCAATATATTTTAATTCATTTTTTATTTTTTTAACCATATTGCTACTCCTTATATTTTAATCATATCATAATATTATTTTTTTTTAAAATGATTTTGTGATATTATTAACGTAGGTGATGTAAAATGTTTAAACCTTTACAAATTATTGATGAAAAAGATAAAATACTTCGTCGAAAAGCAAAAAATGTTGATTTTCCGCTCTCTAAAGAAGAAAAAGATTTAATTAAACAAATACTTAAGCATTTAAAATATAGTCAAATTGCAACGAAAAGTGAAAAATATAAATTAAGGCCTGGCATGGGTCTTGCTTTTCCACAACTTGGTATTTTAAAAAGAGTGATTGTTTTAGTTCACGAAGAAGAAGAAAATAAATTTACAGAATATGTGATTATAAATCCCGAAATCATCAGTCACTCAGTTGCGGAAGTTGCTGCCTGTGAGGGTGAAGGATGTTTAAGTGTTAACCGGGAAGTTGATGGTCATGTTAAAAGACATGCCAGAATTTCTATCAAAGGGTTTGATGAAAATGGTCAAGAAATCGAACTGCGAGCCCGTGATGAATTAGCTATTGCAATTCAACATGAAATTGATCATCTTGAAGGAATTTTATTTTTTGACCGAATTGATAAAAATAAGCCCTTTTATAACGAAGATGAAATAACATTAATTTAAAAAAGCTAGGATTTCCTAGCTTTTTAAGTTAAATAAAAATTAAATAAGCAAAAACAATAGCTGCTAAAGCTAAACGATACCACATAAATATTTTAAAATCATGCTTTTTTAAATATTTTAATAAAAAGCCAATTACAAAATAGCCCGTTATAAAAGCCACAATTATTCCCACAATAAAAATTAAACTATTATTCATTACAATATCCACTGTTTCCCAATTAAAGCTTTTATAAACAATCGCCCCACCAGTAATTGGCAGTAACATTAAAAATGAAAACCTCGCACTTTCACCGCGTTCTAAATTTAGGAGTCGCCCTGCTGTAATTGTTGTTCCTGATCTTGAAAAACCGGGAATTAAAGAAAAGATTTGCAAAAAACCAATAAATAAAACTTTTTTAAAATTTAAATCATTAATTGATTTATCATTTTTGGCATATTGATCAGCTGCGTAAATAATAATCCCCATAAAAGCAAGCGCTGTTGCAATAATATATAAATTGCCCCGAATAATTGTTTCAATTATTTCTTCAAAAAAAACACCAGCTAAAGCAGCGGGAATTGTCGCCACCGCTATCAACCATAAAACCCGACCATCTTTATCTTTAACACCGTATTTTAAGCCATTATATATCATTGTTTTTAAATCTGACCAAAAATAGATAATAACCGCCACTAATGTTCCTAAATGGACTGCTAAATCAAATGATAACGCCATATCTTCAGTAATAGCGGTACCAATTTTAAATACATCCCGGGCGATAATTAAATGGGCGGATGAAGAAATTGGTAAAAATTCGGATATTCCTTGAATAATACTTAATAAAATAATTCCAAATAAATCAATCAGCATTTCAATCATGTCGTCCTCCTAGTAAATAAGTAATAAAAAAACCTAAATCAATTAATAATAAAGCAATTACTGCTTGATAAAAAACAATTTCAATATCAATCAATGGTTTAAATAAAATAATAATCGAAGCAAATATCACCCCAAAAATAGCAAAGTATGTTTGATTTGAATATTGCTTTAAAAAATATTTAATTAATTTTGCAAAACTAAATAAACCAAGAATAATTCCAATTGCTAAAAATCCTAAAATAACTAAACTTTCTAAAAATAAATTAGAATCAGTTAAATTAGCAATTGCTTCAATAATTACTTGATAATATCCTAAAACTAAAAAAATAAACGCGCCACTTATTCCCGGAACAATCATCGCTGAGGCTCCTAAAAAGCCCACTAAGACAATCATTAAATAATTAATTAAACCTAAATCATTACTATTGACAGTATTGTTGACATCTACTAGACCAATTAATAATACTAGGCCAAAGGCTATTAATAAGGGAATTATATTAGTTGCGGAAAATTGTTTATTTGTTTTTTGATAAATAGCGGGAATTCCGCCTAAAATTAAACCAATAAAAAAACAAACTAACCATAATTCATATTTTTCAAATGAAAAAACAATTCCTTTAGCAAAAGTAATAATTCCGACGATAATTCCAAAACCAAGAATTAATAAAAAAGATAAGTTTTGAATAAAAGTTGTTTTAATAGTCGCAATGGCTTCAATTAGTTTTTCATATACACCAAAACTAATTGCCACCGTTGCACCACTCAAGCCCGGGATAATATTAGCTATCCCAATTGCAACTCCGGCTAAAAAGGTTTTTATCATATTTATCCCCTTCCCTCACTAATTATAACATTTTATTCTTTTTTTTAATAGATTTTATTAAAATTATGCTATAATATATTTAATTATTTAGGGGGCGAAATAATGGATGATTTAGATTTGTTAAATGTAAAAATAAAAAATCAAGCTACTTTAAAAGAGCAAGAAATTTTTATTGTTTTAAATAGTTTATTAAAAAGTTTAGACCGAAAATATCAAGTTTATCCAACCATACAATTACTTGATGAAGATGAGGAAAATAAAAAAATAATGGGATCTTTTCATGACCAAAACAATAGTTGTTCAATTAATCTTTATTTAGACTATTATTATCAAAAAATTAAAGAAGGAAAACAAGATGCAAATTTACTTCTTCTTTACACTTTTGTTCATGAATTTTGGCATGCGGCTCAAAATAAACAAATTAATAATACAATTAAAAAAGGTATTTTTAATGAACAAGCCTATCAAAATTTAAATTGTTTAATTACAACTAATTTGAATTATGATTTTTATCGAGAATATCATGGTTTTTTTGAAAGTGAAATTGATGCATATTTAAAAGCAAATCAAACTTTTATTGAACATCAACATTTGTTCTTAACCAATTATCACGAGCAAAAAGAAAATTTTAGGAAAGCTAGTTTTCATGAAATTAAAAAAAGAAAAACGCCAGCTTATCAAAAAGCCAATAATTTTTTACATTATGTTAATTTTAATGATATTCCGATTGATTGTTTAAACACTTTTACTTTATTAGAATATGATGAATTAAAATATTTTAGTATTAGTCAATTAGTTGATTACCGGGAAGATATTTGTATTTTAATTAGTGAGCAAATGTTAAAAACAAATGATTATAATAATGGTTTAAAACAATTGAAAAGCACTTTTGATTTTTTTGATTATTTAATCGTTAAAAAAATAAATACTTTCAATGATCAGGAAATTAATTGTTTAAAAAATAATTTAAATTATGATATTGCGGATAAATTGTCGTTTGTTGGTGAACGAAAAAATTGTAAAGTTTTACAATTAAAAAGATGACAAAGTCATCTTATAAATATTTTTGATAGATTTTTTTGATATCACGATTTGCTAATACTAGCGTTATCGTGATTTTTTTATCGGTTAAAAATTTTTTTAATTCAGTCATTAACATTTCGGCGACATCTTGATGGTTATAACCGTGCACGCCAATACCAAGGCTTGGCATAAGAATGTTTTGGTAGTTTTTTTCATTAATGGTCGCAAATAAATTTTGATAAGTTTGTCTTAATTCTTCAATTGGATCTTGGGCGAAATGAAATTTTGGTGGGTAAACATGAATAATATCAATTTCTAATTTAAATCCTGGTGTTACTTTGACATCTCTTGGTTCCATACCATTGGGAAAAAGTTCTTGACAAAAATTAGTTAGTAATGTTTCACCTGCTTTAGTGTAAATTTCATTACACCAACCACTTCCCTTAGTCATGTACTGATTTTGGGGATTAACAATCGCATCTTTTCCTTTTAGTTTTTTCATTGGTTCGCCAATTTCTAATCGTAAATTTTTCATTCAACACCTCTTTATTTTATTTTTAACCGTTCTGTTTCTTCAAATTCTTCTAAATCTATTTTAATTAAAGTATCTTCGCTATAGACATAAAGATTTTCATCAATGTATAATCCTCTTTTTTGACCATAATAAGAATCTAATTCAAAGTTTGTTTGCTTTCTTTTTACAAACCCCTCATCCTCATAAAATTGATATAAATAATAATCATCACTAACGGGAAAACCGATTAAATTACGTTCTGCTGAAACTAAAATTGCTTTATGATTGTAAGATCCTTCTGACCAGCTATACCGATCACCAATTACTTTTTTGTGTTCTTCGGTAATATCAGTTTTGTCACGAATATCAAACATTGATATTTTAACGCCTAAGATTCGCCCTTCTAGATCTGCTTCTTTGCCCAAACCAAATAAATAGTCTTCATTAAAAACATGTAAATAATCGGAAAAACCGGTTATTTTAAGTTCGCTTAATATAATGGGATTTTCTGGATCGCTTAAGTCAACCGCAAAGAGCGGATCTATTTCAAAGAAAGTCACAAAATAAACTATTTCTTGTTGAAAGCGAACAGAATAAACTCGTTCTTCTTCGGCTAAGCCTTCTATTTTGGAAATAATTTCTAAATCTTTGTCTAATACATATAAACTATTGGTTGGTGGTGTAAAATCAAAGGTTGAAATAAATTCATCTGCAAAGGAAAAATTAAATTCTTGAACAGTTGTTACAAGGCGAAAGTTTCCTTGATATTCATCCATTGAAAATTGATTTAAGATATACCCTAATACTTTATTATTGACTAAAAAGTCTATTTCTCCATTATCAATTTTGAATTTAAAGATATTAGTGTACTGATTTGTTTTGTCATCTTCTTCAATCATTTCCATTCCAGTAACAAAAATATTTTCTAAGCTAGCGTAAACTTCTGAACCACCACCTAAAATGGCTTTGGTATTAACAAAATCATTGGGATTATTAACATCAATACTAGTGATAGTAATATAAGATGTGTTAGTTGGATTGGGCATTAGGTAGATGTCACTTGGTGCCAGTGGTTTTCTTTCTTTTCCTTCTGTCATTGGGACAAAACTTGTTGGTTCATCTAAATCGGGATTATAAACACTGTGTTGTGAAATAATGTAGACATGGTTATCGATCATTCTTGATGATAAATACCACCCACTTTGGGTTAGTTGATTTTGTTTTTCTGGCGATTTACGATCTGAAACATCAAAAATAGTTGCTTGCACTGTGACATGACTACTTGCTTGATCTTCTAACATTGGTAAGATAACAAATTGACTGTCATGGGAAAATAAAACCAAGGTGTCTTCATAATAATACATTTCTGAATATTGTTGATATTCTTCTGTTTCTAATTTTGTTTGACTAATAACTGAAAAATCGGCAACATCAATAATTGATAATTTATTTTCATAAATTGTATAAATATATTGACCATCGGTTTTGATTATATCTGCTTCTTGAACACCTGCTACTTGAATATTGGTGTCAGAAAAATCTGCTTCTTGACTTGCAATATCAGCTTCTTCAATTCCAACTGCTAAATCATCAGTTAATACAGTTCGCCCCCATTTAGTATCTTGTTGACTTTCAACATCTTTTATTACTTGATATATTTCTTGATATGTTTGTTTTTGCAAAGGGTCTTTTTCAGGATCAATAAATTCCCGTTTTATATAATTTCCCGCGAACAAAGTAATAATAATTGCTAATCCAAGTAAAATATAGATTGATGAATTTTCAAAGGCTTTTTTCATTTGGTCACCTCTTTTTTTTATTTTTTATTTTGTCTAATATCATTATATCTTTTTTTTTATAAAAAAGCAAAAAAAAAAAGCTAAATTAATAACTTTACACTTTATTTATGGTAGCGATGGAGGGGTTTGAACCCCCGACCTCCCGGATATGAGCCGGACGCTCTAACCAGCTGAGCTACATCGCCATAAAACAAAATAATTATAACAAAATTATTTTGCTTTAACAATCATTTATTGATAATTTTCGGCTTTTTCTTCAAAATGTGGTTTTTTATGGTCACAAACTGGACAAATGTCAACTGCTTCAGTTCCTGGGTAAATATATCCACAGTTACGGCATTTCCAAACAATTTCTCGATCTTTACTGAAGACTTTTTCATCTTCAACGTTAGCAAGTAAAATTCGGTATCGTTTTTCATGTTCTTTTTCAACTTTTGCGACGCCTTCAAATTTAGTAGCTATTTCTTCAAAGCCCTCTTCTCTTGCTTCTTTTGCAAATTGTTCATACATTTCTGTCCATTCATAGTTCTCACCATCTTCTGCATCTTCAAGATTTTCAATTGTTGTTGGAATAGCACCTTCATGAAGATATTTAAACCACAATTTAGCGTGTTCTTTCTCATTATGGGCTGTTTCTTCAAAGATGGCTTTTATTTGCTCAAAACCGTCCTTTTTTGCCTGACTGGCATAGTAATCATACTTGGTTCGTGCTTGTGCTTCACCAGCAAAAGCCTCCCATAAATTCTTTTCAGTTTTTGTTCCTTTTAATTCCATTTT
>PWIL01000131.1 GCA_003560455.1 Mollicutes bacterium | reverse complement strand
GGGGGGGGTAGGGAAATGGGCTGTTTATATTGGTCTTCCTTCTCCCTATTTTTTCTAACCCCCTAAACCCTAAATAATTTGGCCTTAACTGTATGTTTTTATTGGGCTTGTTATGTTTTAAACGGGCCTACACCCAACCCTAACCCTTTACCTTTGCCGGGCGATCTTCCCCTTTACCCCTTGGTATAAAAGTTGGCTCTAGTGTTGGTTATCCCCAAATCCTTGAGCTGCGGCGCCCCGATCTTCTGCACCTCCCCGGAATCCACCATGTGGGCAAGAGTCTCCTTTAAGCCAGCCGTGGGCCCCAAGCGATGACTTTTGAATGCCGCAAGGTTGCTAGTGTTTTGAAGCAAGTACTTATGCGGCACAACGGGTTGGTCCGCGACTGTCTTGACATTGCAACCATTGGACATTCGTTTAAGGGTTGGTAGGGCGAGGAACTTATCCATTAACCGAAGTATCTCGTTTCGCCGCTTGGTGTCATGGTCTCCGATATCCCCCTGACGAAAATGCTGCGACACGCTGATGACTGACCGCTCGACCACAGCGATGGCCCATTCCGCCGCCGCCAGGGAAATCACCGGCCCCCGTGGGGATTCTCCCACCGCTACCAGCGCCGCCAGCCGCAGCGCATTCAAGTGCGCCCGATTCCACAATTCCTTCTCTACAGCGGGTCCGTCCTTATCGTTGATCCGCTGGTCACACGTCTCATCAAAAGCATCTAACCGTGCTTCGGCATCGGTGGCGTAAGCCACATCTTTTACCAACTGGTATAGGGGCTGATCCTGGCTCTTACGCTGCTGCTCCAGCACCACCGCCACGATGTCCCGCAGTGTGCTAACAATCGATTCCGATGGCTGTCCTCCGGCGTTTCTGTTCCGCGGGGGTCGGGGGGATTGGCTTTCGACAACCAAGAAGCGCGGGATTAAGCCTTCAAGTATATGCCCGGCGCTCATTCCTTCGTAGAAGCTCTGTTGCGTAGATTCTCCTAATATGCTCACACTAGGCGAATTGATTATTGGAATATCGTTCGCGATCGCCGCGTAGGCTTTTCCCCGAAGTATTTTCTTCGCACCGTTCTTGCTATATAGGTCCAGCAAGGCTTTTCGAAAAGCGGTTTCATAGGTGCTGGCCTTAGGGCTGCTAATCTGTTGCAACGTGTGGCCAACTTCCCCTAGTACCGACACAAAACATGGCTTCTCCGGCAACGCCCTAAGCAACGCCTGTCCCGAGGAGAAATCGCTGGGGCCAATGAAGTTGTCTACGGCGCCCGGTACGTCTTTCTGCGCGACCTCTAATAGAATCGCATTTATTCCGTCTTCGGCCCCGCTTTTGCCCACACCGGTCCCTGCCAGCAGAATGGTATAGAGGTTGAGCCCACTACCGGACACGTTGTAATACCGCCCGCAGATCCCGGCCATGAGGGCAATCGAAGCAGCTACCGCCACCTCCTTGACCGGGCGAATTGAGCTGTCGTAGATGTATTGCGCTATCTCCCCCATCAACCCGGGCGCGACATTCAACGTCGGCAGGTGGTCTGAAACGGGGGGCAGGGCAACTCCTGTGGACAACTTCGAGAAGTCGACCGGCGGGGGTTCATCCCGCACTACGGCCTTAAGCGTACGGGTAAGATAGGTATCGTTTTTCTGTGCCTTATCTCGCTTGCCTAACTCCGATTGCCTAAACAGGCGAAACAGCTGATCCACGTTCTTCGTATAGAATCGAAGCATGGACATGAGGGCCATATCCGCTTCGCTTTGACTGCCATACTTCCCTTCCCAAACACCTTCCCACAGGGGGCGGAAATTGGCCGCATTGTCGGCGTTCATGGCCCATTGCAATATCTGCTCGTCGGAGTCCTTGGCTTCCTGATCGTCGACCTGTACTTTGGCCGTCCCGTTGAGGTTGCCACCCATTTCGTGAAACAGGGTGTCCAAGAGGTCCTGCCTTGCCACCACGGGGAAGGGCAGAACGACATCGCCAGTGCAGAGCATGAACCGTGCGTCCGAATAAACCTCCACATGGCCGCGCCTGACCCCTTTCGGGACCTTTCCTCTCACGACAATATGGTGGCCCCGCCCGGAGACCGATTTTTCTGTATAGGATGAAAAGGCTTCTATGATCTTCTGTTGCCGGGTTATTTCCTCCGCAGAAGCCGGGCTGTCCAGCTTGTTGTCTAGATCGATGATAGTGAATGGATCATCGGGGCTTAGGATATAACCGACGCCCCACCCCTTCGCTTCCGCCGCCTGTACCGCCTGCTCGAAACTACCCCATGTGGACGAATCGTCTACTTTGGCGTATTGCAGGGTGACGGGGTTGCGCGGGGCCTTCTCCTCTTTATCGGCGACTGCCCATTGTTGGCGCTTTCGCATTTCCTCCGGGATATTCCCCCAAGCTTCTCCTACCGCGCCCGCAGGGGGTGAAACTCCTGCCTGCTCTGTACTAGAATTCATATTACAAGTTCCGTTGGCTGCGTGGCTTGTACGAGGGCTCGTCCTTCCCTCGTTGATCGTTGCATGTGATGATGCCCCCGGCTCCGGTCGGGGGCTTTTTTATTTCCCACGCAACGCTTCTTCGACCTCTTCAATCGGCCACAGCAGGCGCTTGTTAGGCGCAAGAATGGGCTTGATACCTGCGTAGGTACCATTGCCCTGATGACTCATGTTTTCGCGAATGCTGGACGGCTGCACACGAAATAGCTCGGCGACTTCTCGGGTGTTATAAAAGCGGTGGGTGTTACTAGCTTGGTTCGACATAAGGCAGTCTCTATTGGTATGGATGGGATTACCTAAATATTAAATGGCCGGCCTTAGGAATTTCCACGGCAAAGAGAAGCCGCGATTTTTTACCCTTGACTGTTTTCGTTCATGCCATGTTTGCGGCTCAAGTTCGCCATCAGCGCGATGATTGCGCAGTGTTTTCGAGCCGCTTCGTTAAAAGCGATCTCGCTGTTGGGAGCTTAGGGCGGCATGGCGTGTCGAGTAGGCGCACCTCGGTAGCCCATCTCTGTAAACCGCTCGCGGATGCCCGGGTTTTACTCGGGCGAAGCCGGGAGGGTCATCTGCGGAAGTTCTCTGGCGGGGGTCGGTGTTGCTCATCTGAATGCGCCTCCATTGGTTTGGATGCGTTCAGAATGTTGGAATTGGTGCGGGCTCAGTGCAGAGCAGTGGACCCAGTTTTTATTTTCTGGGGTCCGTGGTATGTCGCCTCATGGTGGTGTACGAGACGCCAGCAGCTTTTGCCGTTCGGCGCCGGGCTTCCGTCAGGGAAAGCGCTGGGCTTCGCGCCATAGTCTCGTTAAGCATCGCCTGCAATCTGGCCCAGCGTTCAGTTTTTTGCTCGGGCGTGCCGTGTGTTTCCGCGTGCCCTTCCTTGGCATTCGTCTTGATCTTGTTCCCGGTAATGGCAGCGGCCTCCCACGGTTCGACGTGGGCGCGGGCCAGTTCGATACCCAGCTGCAGGGCGCGTTCCAGCAGCAAGAGGGCCTCGGGGGCAGGAACCTTAGCGGTTGCGACCACAGCGTCGCGGGCAGCGTGTAACACGGCCACTGCTCGGGCCGGCTCCGGGGTCCAGTCCATCCAACCCGGGGCGGCGTCAGGTATCCC
>PWIL01000134.1 GCA_003560455.1 Mollicutes bacterium | reverse complement strand
ATTTTTGATAATCAGGTAGATAAAGTATTAGCCCTTCACAACCATCATAAATTTGATCTGAATCTAATTCTTGATTAGCCACTCTTTTTAAATATTTTTTTATTGCGTCCAATTTAATATAGGTATAACCAAGCCGCCAATCTGGGTCTAAGTCAACTTCACCGTTACAAATTATTTCTGCTAAATTCTCAAAAATGTCTTCAGGAATTGTATTTTCGGGCCATTCAGACATTTCATAACGCGAAACAACTGACATTAACTCAATTTGATCAACATTTGAATAATATTGTCCAATAAATGCTGGATGCTCAAATAAAAATTGAACGATTCTTAGTTTATCGGTGGGACTAAAAGCTGGTTCTTCTTGTTCTTCCTCTTCTTCTTTTTCTTGTTCTTCTTGATCAACAACCTCGGTTTCTTGGTCATTATTAAATTCGATGCTTCCCAAATCTAAAAATAAAACGCCAATTGCAAATAAAATAGCCAAAATAACTAAAATCCATATCTGTGGTGATGGTTTTTTTGGTGATTTAGTTTCTTTAAGTTTTGGTTTTTGTTCAGTTGTTACCGAATTTTTTTCTTCTTCGGCAGGTTTCATTTCAATTTCTTCTTTTTCCATTTTTTATTCCTTTCTTTTATTATTGTTTACTTTCTTTTATAGTATATCATATAAAAAACAATTTTTTTATGTTTTATTAATTATAATTGTCAGTTATTGACAAAAATGTTATAATAGCGCTCTTAGGGGGAGATTTTATGTTAGAAGAAATTAAAATTGAAGTAACTGATTTTTGTTATCGTAACTGTATTCATTGTTCAACTGAAGCAGTAGATCATCAACATCAAGAATTAGATGTTAAAAAAGTAAAAGAAATAATTAAAGAAGCTCGTGAAATGGGTTTTTCGAGTGTTGTTTTTACTGGTGGTGAAGCAACCTTATGGCCTTATTTAAAAGAAGCAATTGTTGAAGCTAAAGAACTTGGTTTAAAAACAAAGTTATACACCATGTGTTATCGTAATATCAAAAATATTAATTTGCTAAAAGAATTAAATGATAATGGCTTAGATCAAGTTATTTATTCAACAGCAACAGATTTAATTAGTCAGCAAGAAACAGATGAAGTTTCTTTAGCTAATTTTTTTAATAAGTTACAAAAAGCAACTAATCAAAATTTACAGTTGAGCTTTCATCATGTGATTACTAATTATACAAAAGATGAAATCTATGATATCGCGCAATTAACTTATGATGTAACAGAAGATAATGATTTTACCGGCATGTTAAGTTTTTTACGCTATGTGCCGCATGGGCGTAGTGATAGTAAATTAATGTTAACTAAAGATGATTTGGAAATTTTAAAAAATGATTTAGTTGAACTTAAAAAAATGTATGGGGATCGGATTCGCATTGGTTCCCCACACAATATATTAAATCTTGAACATACGCCTTGTACGGCAGCTTCAAAAACAATGGTCGTTGGTGTTGATGGTAATGTCTATCCTTGTGATGCGACTAAGTATTTTAGTTTTGTTGGTGTGGGCGGGAATGTGATGGAAAATAGTTTACAAGAAATTTATGATTCAGAGTATTTTCAAAGCATTCGAGAATATAAGGATTATCATGGGGAAAAGTGTCAAAATTGTCAAAATTTTAGCATTTGTCAAAGTGGTTGTTTCGGTCAGAAAATGGTTAATGGGTTTAGTGATGATGAATTAACTTTTGCTTGGTATGAACGGAATGCTAAGCGAACAATGGTTGATTTAAGAATGGAAGATGATGATTTATTTAATGCGGAAACTGGTTTGGTTGGTGAAACTGGTGAGTTAATTGATGCGATTAAAAAATGGGGGTCACATAATTTAAGTGATGAAGGCAAAATGAATATTAAAAAAACAATGATTGATGAAATTGGGGATATTGTTTGGTATATTGGGGCGTCGCTTTCAGCTTATTATAATTTATCATTAAATGAGATTGTTGATAATATTTTAGAGAAAAAAAAGTTTAATCAAAATCAAAAAATTGATCGAAATTTAATTAAACATTTTGCTACTTCTCCTGATCCACAATGTCCTTTTAATGAAGATATTCCGGAATATGCGATTAAAGATTTAGATGATTTGGTTAAAAGCGATGATCAAGAGTTTAATTTGAAAAAGAATTGGAAAAAAGAAATTTTTCATAATTTAAGTAATATTATCAATTCTGATGATAAAGAAACTGTAAGAAAAGCAGCTAGTAATTATTTGCTAGTTTTAACTAAAGTTTGTCATAAGGTTTTAGGTCATTCATTAGAAGAAGTTTTATATACAAATATTGCTCGTTTACGAGAGCGTTATGCAAATGGTTTTGATGAATATGTTGCTGAGGAACGAGTTGTAAAAGAGTTAGAGTTTGTAACTGGTGATTTAAATGAAAAAGTAAAAAAATTATAAGATTTAACTTATAATTTTTTTTATTTACAAACATATCATATTTTTTTAATTTACTTATTTTTGATTTTACGAGCAGTTACATATAAAGTTTGATAATCATCATCACGAATAGGAATTTCCGGATATCTTTGTAGCAAATCTTTTTCTTGCTTTTTTTTAATATCTGTAAAACCGGCTTTAATTAAAGCGCTTTTTAATAATTCAAAATCAAATAAGTTTTTATGTTCGCCTTCTTGAATAAATAAGGTGTTAATAATATGAACTGGTGGATAGTCATCTATATTGGTTTCTGGCAAACGTTTTTTTCGGTCTTCTAGCAAACCTTTTCCTTGATCCATAATATAATAATTGCATATTTTTTCTAAATCAGGTGTTGAAATCCATATTTCGCCATTATTTTTTAAACAACGATGTGCTTCTAATAACAATGGTTGCAATTCTTTTTTTAATTGCAAATGTTCAATAAAATGTTGTGAACAAATGCTTTCAAAATATTCAGATGGAAAAGGAAGTTTTCCCGAAGCAAAATCTATATTAATGTCAGCATTTTTAAGATCACAATTAAGCCATCCGGTAAATAAACGATTTCCACAACCGATATGTATTTTTTGGGGTGGTTGGTTATTTTTTATATATCGTCTAGTTGCTATATTAGCAAATAATCTAGCTCTTAGTTTTAATAAATCCCAAGCCAAAGATTTTGCTGTATTATGAAAACCCCGGAAATTTCTATTTTTTAATTTTTGCATTTTACACCTCTATTATTAGTGTTTTTTTAATCCTCAATTATTAAATTTTTTTTATTGATTTGGATTATTAATATAACCTTTAAAGAGAATTGTATTGGTTTCTTGGTCAATAATACCTACCACATAAGGACGATCGACGCGCATAATAATAGGTTTAGGTGGTTCATAATCCTCACCATCTGACAAATCCTCCATTTCAATCGAAGTTACAGCTGCAGCCTCAGTTCCCTCTTCATCAATAGTTAAGAAAAATTAATTATTTTTCAAAAAAAAATTAATTCTTTTTTTTTAAAATTCCAACTATCTCTAACCATATCATTAATATCAAATTCAGTTTTAGAACCTAGTTCAAGATTAGCTTTTTTGACATCAGCATAACTAGTTGCTATATCACCAGGACGTCGATCAACTATTTTGTAGTTTATTTTATGGGCAGGTGCCCCATACCGGCTGTCTCCCTT
>PWIL01000035.1 GCA_003560455.1 Mollicutes bacterium | reverse complement strand
GAACCGTTATTACCATGCATATCAATAAAAGGATGGGATTGCTTCCACCATTGACTCATCCGTACCATAGCTTCATAAATACTTGAATCGCCATGGGGATGGTATTTTCCCATTACATCACCAATCGCCCGCGCACTTTTGTGATAGCCCTTATCATAGGTATTATTATTTCGATACATTGAGTATAAGATTCTTCTTTGAACTGGTTTTAAACCATCACGCACATCTGGTAACGCCCGGTCTTGAATAATTGATTTTGAATATCTCCCAAAACGTTCACTCAAAATATCTTCTAATGAATAATTATAAATTTTTTTAATTAATTGTTTCATTTTATCACCCTATATTACAAACTCATCTTCTAATGAGAATTCGACATTTTCTTCGATCCATTCTTTTCTTGGCGCAACTTTATCACCCATTAAAACACTGATTCTTTTTTCAGCTAATGCCACATCACTAATGTTTACTTTAATTAAGTTTCTTGTTTCGGGGTCCATCGTTGTTTCCCAAAGTTGATCAGCGTTCATTTCACCAAGACCTTTATATCTTTGAATTGCTACTTTTTTATTTTGGGCGTTTAGTAAAATTTCTTTCCGTTCTTCTTCTTCCCAAGCATAATAATTATCATTACCAACTTTTATTTTATAAAATGGGGGCATGGCGATAAATAATTTGCCATTTTCAATTAATGGTTTCATATAACGGTAGAAAAAAGTTAATAATAAAATTTGAATATGCGCGCCATCATCATCGGCATCAGTCATAATTATTACTTTATCATAATTAATATCATCAATATTAAAGTCCCCACCAACACCAGAACCAATTGTGTGCATAATTGTACTTAATTCTTCATTTTTTAAGATTTCATCTAATCTGGCTTTTTCAGAATTTAAAACTTTTCCTCTTAATGGTAAAATTGCTTGAAATTTTTTATCTCTTCCTTGTTTGGCTGAACCACCCGCTGAATCACCCTCAACAATGAATAGTTCATTTTTTTTCGGATCTTTATTTTGAGCAGGAGTTAGTTTACCACTAATTAAACGGTCTTTTTTATTTAACCCGCGCCCACTGCGCGCAGCTTCTTTGGCTTTTCTGGCTGCTTCTCTGGCATATTTACTATCCAGCATTTTGTTGATTATTTTTTCTGATACAACACTGTTTTCATGTAAAAAAAACAATAATTTTTCGCTGACGATATTTTCAACAACTGTTCTAGCGATTGGGGTTCCTAATTTTGCTTTGGTTTGACCTTCAAATTGCAATATTTCTTCTGGTACTTTTAAACTAATAACAGCTGTTAATCCTTCTCTCGTGTCACTGCCTTCAAAGTTTTTATCTTTTGCTTTTAGTAAGTTTACTTCTCTGGCATATTCGTTAAAAACTCTGGTAAAGGCGGTTTTAAATCCAACTTCATGGGTTCCACCATCACTGGTTTTAACGTTATTAACAAATGAAATAATGTTTTCGGCATGTCCTTTGGTATATTGAAAAGCAATATCAACTTCAATTTTTTCTTTTTTGTCATTAAAAGCAACAACTTGATGGAGTTGTTGTTTTTCTTCATTAATAAATTCGACAAATAAGCGCAAGCCATCTTGATAGTGAAATTTTTGCGATTTGTCCTCATTTAAATCATTTACTTCAATAATTAAATCTTTAATTAAAAAAGCACATTCTTGCATTCGTTCGGTAATTGTTGTAAAGGAAAATTTAGCATTGCCAAATACTTCTTCGTTTGGTTTAAAAGTTATTTTGGTTCCAGTGCGATTAGTATCTTTGATTTTTTCTAAAGGAATACTAACAAAACCACCATTTTTAAAAGCCATAAAATAAGTGCCACCATCTCGATTAATGGTTACTTCCATTTTTGATGATAAGGCGTTTACAACACTGGCACCGACGCCATGTAAACCACCAGATACTTTATAACCGCTATTTTCAAATTTACCACCAGCATGCAAGGTTGTTAAAATTACTTCTGGTGTAGGTCTTCCTGTTTCATGTTTTCCAACCGGAATTCCCCGACCATCATCTTCAACAGTAACACTACCGTCTTTATTTAAAGTAACGGTTATTTTTTTACCATAACCATTGATAACTTCATCAATACTGTTATCAACAATTTCCCAGACTAAATGATGAAGACCGCGTTTATCGGTTGAACCAATATACATGCCTGGTCTTTTTTTTACGGCAGCTAATCCTTCTAAAACTTTAATTGTATTTTCATCGTATTTTGACACGAAATCACCTATTTTTCTTTAAACTTAACTAATACTTCACGGGGTTTTGAACCTTGACTCTGTCCAATAATGCCTCTTTCTTCGAGTAAATCGACTAATCTAGCCGCCCGGTTATAACCAAAGCGAAAACGGCGTTGAATTAATGAGGCTGAGGCTTTTTGTTGTTGAATGACAAATTCAACTACTTCATCATACATTGGATCTTCTTCGGTTTCTTCAACTAAATCGGTATTTTCTTTTGTTTCATCAGCCACTAAAAATTGATCGTCGTAGTTGGGCTTTTGCTGGCTTTTAACATGGTTAACAACATCGGATATTTCTTTGTCTGAAATCATGGTTCCTTGTAAGCGTAGTGGCACATTGGCTCCCATTGGAATAAACAACATATCACCATTGCCTAATAATTTTTCGGCCCCCATCATATCTAAAATTGTCCGTGAATCAATACTACTACTAACGGCAAAAGATATCCGTGAGGGAATATTTGATTTAATTAAACCGGTAATAATATCGGTTGATGGTCTTTGGGTAGCAACGATTAAATGAATGCCGGCTGCTCTTGCGAGTTGCGTTAGTCGCATAATTGAGTCTTCAACTTCTCTAGCAGCTGCTAGCATTAAATCGGCTAGTTCGTCGATTATAACAACAATGTATGGCATTTGTTCTTTTTTGCTCTTGCCCTGTTTTTCTAAATATACATTATAACCGGCAATATTTTTCGTGCCACTTTTATTAAATAATTCATAGCGGTCTTCCATTTCTTTGACTAGTTTTTTTAAAGCGATATTGGCTTTTTTAGGATCGATTACTACTTCGGTTAATAAATGTGGTATATCTTGATAAACGTTTAATTCAACTTTTTTAGGATCGATTAAAACTAGTTTTACTTCTTCTGGTTTGGCATTCATTAAAAGGGAAATAATAATACTATTAATACAAACTGATTTACCACTCCCAGTTGCACCAGCAATTAATAAGTGCGGTGTTTTATTGATTTCACAGTAAATGGGCTGGCCCATTAAGTCTTTTCCTAAGGCGACTAATAGTTTATTCTTTTTTGATTCTTTTGGGACTTTTTCTAAGATTTCACGAACGGTGACATATGATGGTGTTTGATTAGGTAATTCAATTCCGACGGTTCTTTTACCCGGAATTGGTGCTTGAATTCGCACGTCTTTGGCAGCTAGTGCTAAAGCGATTTCTTTGCTAATGCTGGTAATTTTATTAACTTTTGTTCCTGATTCTAATTCGATTTCATATTGTGAAACCGATGGTCCGATATTAACAGAAACTACTTTACCATTGATACCAAAGTCTTTAAAGACTTCTTCTAGTTCGGTGATTTTTTGCTTTGCAAATTCTTGATTTTCACTGCCCTGGTTTTTTTCTGGGCGATTT
>PWIL01000114.1 GCA_003560455.1 Mollicutes bacterium | reverse complement strand
GAACCGAAACAGGGTGGCATCATTCGGTTCGACAATGCCCTGATCGAAGAGCCAATCGGCTCGTTTACGGTTTACAATGTTGAAGAGGGACGTGCGCCTCAAAACCGGAGAAGTGAAACCTTTACCTTAGCGGGTGCACCCTCAACCCTCACAAACAGTGCCCTGCAGGGCGTGTCGAATTTTGTTCAGGGCCGCTATCCGGCCGACGAGCGGGCGATGATGGTGGGGGTTCCTCAGGGCGGAACCACTCCCGGTACTGCTGCGGAACTCACGGCCTATACACAACCCTTTATTCATATAGCAATTCCCTATTCCGGCGAAACTGACTCCGGCCTGGACGGGGTAGAGATTGAGATTCCGGGATTGGATGTTACACCTACCCATGGTGAATTCTTTCCATTGAATCTGAGAATTAAGGATCCCTTGTGGCTGATGCGAGACCTGGCGGACATCAGTTTTTCGGTGAAGCCGGGTGAAGCTCATACGGTATACATCGATACCCGCGACCGGATGCTGCCGGAGGGACGGGCTTTGTATCTTACACTGGCCGGTGCGGGAAACGATTTAACCCCGGAGCTGCTGGAAGGGGCCAGGGTTCGGTTGATCTACAAAGCCAAAGAGGAGTCTCTGGCCGAGCACATCATAGACCGGTTCACCCAGGTGAGGGATCTCCATGCCCATAATGTGGAGGAGAATCCAAGAACCCCGAGATTGAACAGTTACAACCGCGTTATGGCTGATCTGAATGATGTACTGAAACATGATCCCGATCACTGGCTGGCGCGAGCCTACTATTACTGGATTTCCACAGACAAGGATGATCGTCCGGAGTATGAAATTACACCGGCACCGGAAGGTGTTCCCGAATGGGCACATCTGCAGATTGAGTATCTCAGACACCTGGAACGAATAGCCATGTTTTTTATCGATGAGCGCCAGATCAGTAATGGCGAGTTTGGAGGTGGTCTTTCCGATGATGGAGACTGGACAAACTTTTACCCGGGAATGGCACTCTTGGGAGTGAATCCCGATGAGATTCTGGAGTCGTTATTGCTTCATATGACTTCATATTATGACCAGGATCGTGATCCTTATGATGCGGCTCTTAAGCAGAGAAGCCTTCCGCTCTTTACAAATGGGCTTGCGACAATTCAAACTGATGAACTACATGCCTATGAAGATGGTATTCAGGTAGTAGCCCAGCTCCAGTTGCTCGATTACGGAACTCCATTGCACTTTAATCGCAGTATGGAGACATCCAAACGAATCCTGGAAGATATAACCGACGTAAATCCTGAGGGCCACCGGTTATTCCGTTCAAGAAACTATGGAGGCACACGCATTGCAACAGAAGATCCCTGGCAATGGTCGGTATCCAGTTCGTACCTGATGCTTCATACATCCTATCTGGTTGCACTGTATAATTGAAACCCTGAATTACAGCAGATGATCATCGATATTGCCGATGCTCTTCTTGATAAAAGAGATGAGGATGGCAATCACTATACGGAAATTCATTTTGAAACCGGAGAAATTCGAGGTGGTACCGGAGTGCAACGAAGCTGGTCGGTTTTCAGATCCGCATATGAATTTACCGGGGATGAAAAATACCTTGAGCCAATTAAGGATCGGATACCGGTTTCAAGACCGTTTAACCCGGAACAACTGGTTGACAGGTATACTGAGGAGATTAAAGAGCTGGGTGTACGCGAATACATTCACACTGACGGCAGTCTCTGGATAGACCGGATCAGAACTCACTACCATGCTGCAGCTCAGGAAGATCGATTAGGCGGGGTTGCAATGACGAGGATTGAACATATTTATCCGGAGCACAAGATCAGCTGGGACTTCAAGGCACCGGCTAATTTTGAAAGCGTAGCCATCTATTTGCCCGAGGCTACCAAAAGAAAGATAGATGTAGTTGCCTACAACCTGGATAACGTCTCGGTAGATGCAAACCTGACAGTTTGGGATGTAGTGCCGGGCCGGTGGAGGGTTCAATATGGATCAGACACAACCGGTGATCAGCAAATTGACAGTCACTCATCTGAGCAAGTTGTTGAACTACAGAGGGGTTCAATAGTTGAGCTGTCATTTGAACCAAGCGGATACACAATCGTCCACCTTGAACTGATGGAACCTGCTTCAAACGGATATTGGGAACGGGCTGATCTTGGAATTGGCAGAGATGATGTAAAGATTTCAGATGACGAGGTAACCGTTCGGGTACATAGTATGGGAGCTACCGGTACACCGGAAACAACTTTGGAGCTCAGAGATGCCAATGACAATCTTGTAGCAGAAGTACCTGTTCCGGCACTTGAAGCTCCTCTCGACCTGGTGCCCCGCTGGACAGACATCAAAATACCCGTTAGCCGGGATGTTGATTTAAGTAGGGGAAGTGTTGTGATTGATGCTGATGAAAACATTCCTCAAATAACAAGGAGGAACACTAAAGTAACATGGTAAACTGGAAAAAACTGAAAATTAAAACATAAACGGATATAATGATGATACGATTAAGCTTTTTACTCTTTCTATTTATTTTTTTAACCAATAACACTTTTGCACAAATGTCTCAGATGAAAGTTTTAGAACTATCGGATGCCGAACGAATTGTTAATGCCGCACAAGAGCGGGCAAACCAGGATAACTGGACAGTAGCCATCGCAGTAGTGGATGCCGGCGGACACCTGATCCTGTTAAAAAAATTGGATGGTACTCAAATCAGAAGCGTTCAGATTGCAACGGAAAAAGCTCAAACAGCCGTCTATTACAAAAGGCCAACTAAAGTCTTTCAAGACAGGGTTGCAGAGGGAAACACAGGTATTTTAGGACTTCCCGATGCCATTCCTTTTGAAGGCGGAATTCCAATTGAAGTTGACGGTAAAATAATCGGAGCTATCGGTGTGAGCGGGGTTACCGCACAGCAGGATGGGATTGTTGCTCAGGCCGGCCTGGATGCTCTTTGATGATTATTGCATCAGAAAAAATCATATCAATACTTAATTAAACCCGGTTTTTAATGGAAAGATATTTCTGGTTCCTTCCTTCAATTTTTTTTATCACGTGGTTTCTATTGATTTCGTGTGAAGATTCAACCGATCAACATAACAGTATAATCTGGGAGTTAGATAACCTGGAAGTAATAGGAGGTCACCCGCCAGAAGTTTTAGGGTCTCCGGAATTGATCACCGATGATAGAAGAACCTCGATTCGGTTCAATGGTGTAAATGACGGAATCATTCTATCAACAAACCCGGTAGACGGTTGGGATCAGTTTACGGTTGAAGTTCTCTTCATGCCGGATTCAGATGGTCCTGAAGAGCAGCGGTTTGTTCATTTTCAGGATGAAAATGCCAACAGGGGACTCATAGAAACACGCATTAACCCGGATGGAAGATGGGCACTTGATACATTTCTGTACAACAGCGGTCAGGATACAGGCCTAACTCTTTTAGACAGGGAGATCAACCACCCGGGGGATGATTGGGTTTGGGCTGCATTGACCTACGATGGTATCACAATGTCGCACTATGTGAACGGAATTAAAGAATTGGAAGGTGAAATAGAGTTTGGCCCTATGGGGCCGGGAATGATATCTCTTGGTGTACGTCTAAACCAGGTACACTGGTTTAAGGGCGAGATACAAGAGATCAGATTTC
>PWIL01000146.1 GCA_003560455.1 Mollicutes bacterium | reverse complement strand
ATCCAGGAGCAACTTCACTAGAAAAAAAACAAACTATTTCTGATAAAGAATATCGTGATTTTTTTGAAAAATATGGTAATAACTTTCGAGTTGGTATGGGAGCAGAAGCAATTCAAGAATTATTAGCTGATGTTGATATTCCTGGTGAAGTTAAAAAAATGCGTGAAGAAGTTGAGAAAATTAAAGATCCAACTTCGCAAAAAAGAATTCGTTTAATTAAACGTTTAGATGTATTATGTGCTTTTAATGAATCAGAAAATCGTCCAGAATGGATGATCTTAACAGTTCTACCAGTTATTTCGCCAGAACTGCGACCAATGATTCAATTAGATGGTGGACGTTTTGCAACGAGTGATTTAAACGATTTATATCGCCGCGTTATTAATCGTAATAATCGTTTAAAAAAATTAATTGATTTAGGAGCACCATCAATTATTATTCAAAATGAAAAAAGAATGTTACAAGAAGCGGTTGATGCTTTATTTGATAATGGTCGTCGTGGTCGAAATGTAACTGGTGCTAGTAATCGTCCTTTAAAATCATTGTCAAGTTTATTAAAAGGAAAACAAGGTCGTTTTCGACAAAATTTACTTGGAAAACGCGTTGATTATTCAGCTCGTTCAGTAATTGTTGTTGGACCTAATTTAAAAATGCATGAATGTGGTATTCCAAAAGAAATGGCTTTAGAGTTATTTAAACCACATGTAATTAATGGTTTAGTAAGCAAAGAAATAGCGACTAATATAAAAGCCGCTAAAAAAATGATCGAAGCCCAAAATCCAAAAGTTTGGGATATTGTTGAGGAAAAAATTAATGAACATCCGGTTTTATTAAATCGTGCACCAACATTACACCGCTTAGGAATTCAAGCTTTTCAACCAAAATTAATCGAAGGCCGTTCAATTAGATTACATCCATTAGTTTGTGCAGCTTATAATGCCGATTTTGATGGTGATCAAATGGCGGTTCACGTACCAATTACAGTTGAAGCACAAGCAGAAGCAAGAATTTTAATGCTTGGGGCGAATAATATTTTAAGTCCGAAAGATGGTAAACCAATTGTAACTCCATCACAAGACATGATTTTAGGAAACTATTATTTAACTCTAGATAAAAAAGGTGAATCTGGTGAAGGACGAGTATTTAAAGATAGTAATGAAGCAATTATGGCTTATGAACGAAGAGAAATTTCATTGCATACGCGAATTGCTTTACCGGTAAAATCATTAAAATATAAATTATTTTTAGATAGTCAGCAAGCAAATTATTTGGTGACAACACCAGGGAAATTAATTTTTAATGAAATTTTTCCTGATACTTTTCAATATATTAATGATGGTTCAAAAGAAAATATTGAAGTGGCAACACCAAATAAATATTTTTTACCAATGGGCAGTAATATTCCCGAGGAAATTAAAAAAATGGAACTTGTTCCACCGCTTGATAAAGGAGCGATTGGGGCAATTATTGCTGAAGTATATCGTCGTTATAAAACAACCGAAACTTCAATTTTGTTAGATAAAATTAAAGATTTAGGTTTTCATTATTCAACAGTTTCAGGCATAACGATTTCAATTCGTGATTTAGAGAAAAGCCATAAAAAAGAAAGTTTAATTACAAACGCCCAAAAGCGAGTTGACCAAATTAATAAAAGTGCTAAACGTGGTTTAGTAACTGAAGAAGAAAGACACCGGGGTGTCATTAAAGAATGGAATATGGCTAAAGAGGGTGTTGAAAAAGAATTAGATGAAGCAATTAAAAATAACCCTTTAAATCCAATTTCAATGATGATTTTATCAAAGGCTCGTGGTAATATTGGTAGTTATGTCCAATTAGTTGGCATGCGCGGTATTATGACCAAAGCAAGTGGTGATTTGATTGAAATTCCGGTTGTTTCATCATTTCTAGATGGTGTTTCAATTTCGGAGTTTTTCTTGGCAACCCATGGTGCGAGAAAAGTATTAGCCGATACAGCTTTAAAAACTGCGGAAGCTGGTTATTTAACAAGACGTTTAGTTGATGTTTCACAAGATATTATTGTTCGCGAAGCTGATTGTTTAACCGAAGAAGGAATTATTGCTGTTGCTTTTCAAAAAGGTGAAGAAGTAATTGTTGAATTAAGGGAAAGAATTGTTGGTCGCTTTACGGCTAAAAAGATTGTTGACCCAAAAACAAAAGATGTAATTGTTGATAAAAACACTTATATAAGTGAACTTCTAGCTAATAAAATAATTAAAACAGGAATTACCGAAGTATTTATTCGTAGTGTTCTAACTTGTAAAACTAAAAGTGGTGTTTGTGCAAAATGTTATGGTCAAAATTTAGCCACTGGTGAACCGGTTGAAGTTGGTGAAGCAGTTGGTATTATGGCTGCTCAATCAATTGGTGAACCTGGAACTCAGTTAACGATGCGGACAATTCATACTGGTGGTGTATCAGGCGATGATATTACGCAAGGTTTACCAAGAGTTCAAGAATTATTTGAAGCAAAGACACCAAAAGGAAAAGCAACAATTGCTAAAATTGATGGAAAAATTACCAGTGTTGAAGAAGATAATGGTCGATATATTATCGCCATTACTAATGATGTTGAAACGATTAAACATGAAACACAATATGAAGTTAAATTAATGGTGCAAGAAGGTGACAAAGTTCAAGCTGGTGATCAATTAACTAAGGGAACAATTAGTTTAAAAGAATTGTTAACCGCAACCGATCCAATTACTGTTCAACTTTATATTTTAAGTGAAATTCAAAAAGTATATCGTTCACAAGGAGCGGATATTGCTGATAAACATATTGAAATAATTGTTCGCCGCATGATTTCTAAAATTAAAATCAATAATTCTGGTGATTCTGATTTCTTGCCAGGAGCAATTGTTAATATTAATAAATTTACTGAAGTGAATAAACAATTAATTTTAGATAATAAAATTCCAGCAACCGGCAGACCAATTATTTTAGGTGTAACCAAAGCTTCATTAGAAACAGAATCATTCTTATCAGCCGCTTCATTCCAAGAAACAACTCGAATTTTAACTGAAGCAGCAATGCATGGAAAAGTTGATTATTTAACAGGGTTAAAAGAGAATGTGATTATTGGAAAATTAATTCCGGCTGGAACCGGCGCTAAATTTTATCGAAATCGGGAATATGAGATGGAAGTTAAGCGTTATGATGATGATCCATTTGATGCTTTAGAACAAAATTTAATGTCATAAAAAGTGTTAGCTACTAACACTTTTTTCTTTTTTATGCTATGATTAATTTAGGTGAAAATATGAAAAAAGAAGAGCATGTTATATATTTAGCCATTTTTGGAAATAGTGCGTTATCATTAATGCAAATTATTTTTGGTTTTTTAGGAAATTCAAGGGCGGTTGTTGCTGATGGTATTCATACATTTAGTTATTTAATTACTAATGTTATGGGAGCGATTGGTGAAAAAGTATCAAGGCGGCCGGCTAATGCAAGTCATCCGTTTGGGTACGGGATTGTTCAATATATTACCGCTGTTTTAATTGGTTTTTTTATTTTATTAGTTGGCATCTTAATTATTGTTAATATTGTAACAATTTCTTTTCTCCAGCCAAATCTCTATATTTTAGGCGTTATCTTTTTGTCAATTATTTGTAAACAAACTTTAGCACGTTTTTTAAGAAAACAAGCTCAGGAATCTGAAAATGCGATTATTGAAGCGTTAGCAAAAGAAACAACTTCT
>PWIL01000086.1 GCA_003560455.1 Mollicutes bacterium | reverse complement strand
GCAGTAATCGCCGGAACATTATTTATTCTGGTCCAGTGGGCCTATATCCATTTCCAGGTAGGCGTATCCCGATACAATGCCATATATGGTAGTTTTGCGGCTCTGCCATTGCTGCTTTTCTGGATTCGCATAAGCTGGCTCATCGTTTTGTTCGGTGCAGAAATTTCTTTTGCCAATCAGAATGTGGAGTATTATGAATTTGAGCATGAAGCCAGGAATATCAGCCATTTTAATAAAAAAATTCTCGCTCTTTATATTTATAATCTGATAGCCAAAAGGTTCATTACAGGTGATACTCCGCTTACTCCCCCGGAGCTTGCTTTAAAGCTCGAAATGCCCATTGTGCTGGTGAGAGAAGTGCTGGATGATATGGCTGAGTTGAGACTTGTGGCAGAAACCAAATCGCAGCATCATAAGGAAAATGCCTATCAGCCTGCCAGCGACATCTATAAGGTTACAGTGAAAACCATTATTGAAAAGCTTGAAAATCAGGGTACCGGTTCGCTTATAATTAAAGAAACAGAAGAACTGGACAAGTTCAAACGTACCCTCAGATCATTCAGCAATGCCATATCCAATTCACCGGAAAATAAGCTTGTGAAAGACTTTTAAGAGCAAGGTCATGTTTGTGCCCGGGAAGTTCTGCCCATTTTTCTAAAGATGAACATCAAAACCAGGGTGATGGTAATACTAATAAGGGCAAAATAAATTCCGTGGCTTCCTTTGCCAATATTTTCAAGGGTTCCGTCAGTCATCTGATGCTGGAAAAGGTAGAAGAAAATCACCGCCGCCGCATTATTGACAAAGTGCGCCACAACTGCAGGCCATATACTACCCGACCAGATTACCATATATCCGAATAAAACCCCCAGGATCATTCGCGGGAAAAAGCCGAGAAACTGCATGTGTATGAAGCTGAAAAGAATGGCCGAAAGCCAGATGGCCAGATGCGCATTGTGGCTCCAGTCTTTAAGGATACGCAAAACTACCCCCCTGAACATAAACTCTTCGCCAAGTGCCGGAATGACTGCAATCATGAAAATGTTAAAGAGTAATACTGAAATGGTATCTGCCCGCAAAAAGGCATGGGTAACTTGTTCGGCTTGCTGCTCAGATGCATAAATCCAGTCTTCAACCGGTTTCATAAACTCAGGAAAACGTAACTGCATGTTCAGCTCGAGTATGTAATTAATGAACGGTACGGCAGCAAAAATCATGATTACCGACAGGAAAAATATTTCTGGTCCCGGAGATTGCTTCATGTACAAGTATTCAGGCACTTTTTTCCCAAAGGCCCAGGCCAGGAAAATGGATGACAGAATGAAGAGGCCCAGGTGAAAAAATATCTGCATAAACTTTCCGTAAAGCAGGTTTTCAGGGGCAGTAAGGTCAAGCCTGCCGGCAAGAAATTCATCCAGTGGAACATGTACAAAAGGCATAATCAGTATCGTGCCCGCAAAAATTATAACAAAGCTGCAGGTCAGGGCAACGATGAGGGTGAAAACCAGTTTGGCTGCAGGATGCAGCCCACCAAGAAATCCTTTATACGACATAGAGATTTTAATATTAATTTTGCAGGGCAGCAGCTTGTTGCAGGAAGTTTCTTAAACATATCTTTCATCAGCTGAGCAAGCCCTTTTTTACAAAAGATTACAAACCTAATGGTTTTTTTGTTTTCAAAGAGATTTTTTATTTGGAAAGATGCCTTTAAAGCGTGAGATAAAAATCGGGAATATCAATTTTTCCCATCCGCCAATTATCCTGGCTCCCATGGAAGATGTGTCGGATCCCCCTTTCCGGGTTATTTGCCGTGAAATGGGCGCCGACTGGGTTTTCACAGAGTTTATCTCTGCCGACGGGCTCATCCGCGATGCAGCCAAAAGCCTGGCAAAGATGGATGTGTTCCCTGGCGAGCGACCCGTTTCCATCCAGATCTTCGGTGCACATATCGATGCCATGGTGGAAGCCGCAAAAATTGTTGAGCAGGCTAAACCCGATTTTATCGATATCAATTTCGGCTGCCCCGTCCGTAAAGTGGCCACCAAAGGTGCCGGGGCAGGTATGTTGCAGGATATCCCCAAAATGGTGGAGATGACACGGCAAATCGTAAAAGCGGTTCATACTCCCGTAACCGTAAAAACCCGCCTGGGGTGGGATGAAAAATCTAAATTTATTGTGGATACTGCCGAACGTCTGCAGGATGTGGGTATCGCAGCGCTTACCATACACGGACGTACACGAAATCAACTTTACGGCGGTACTGCCGACTGGACCTTGATCGGTGAAGTAAAGAACAACCCGCAAATGCACATCCCCATCATCGGCAACGGAGATATCAAAGACCCGCAATCTGCCCGGGATGCCCTGGAAAAATGGGGTGTAGATGGCATTATGATTGGAAGAGCTTCCATTGGCAATCCATGGATTTTCAAACAAATCAAGCACTATTTTCAGACTGGTGAACTGATTAAAGAACCTGAAATCAGCGAAAGGGCTGAGGTGTGCAAAAAGCATCTGCAAATGTCAGTAGAATGGAAAGGAGAGCGGGTTGCTGTTTTTGAGATGCGAAGGCACTATTGCACGTATTTCAGGGGTATCCGCAATTTCAAACCGTTTCGCATGCAACTGGTAACTGCACCCACGGCACAGGAAGTTTATGATATTATTGATCAGATAATATCTACCGATTTTCAAGCATAATAATTACCGACTGCCTTACCTGCCCGTTGTTATCGAAAATATCGAAAACATTTTCTTTGGAAAGATCGAGCCAGTAACCCACAATGCCTGTATTACGGGCACCTTCCACATGTCGTTCCGTATCATCGATGAAAAGTGTTTCGCGCGGATTCAGGTTGTTTTCCTTCAGAACAAACTGAAAAATACCCGGATCGGGCTTGCGCATACCCACCTCATGCGAAAGATAATCTCTCTCAAAAAGCTTTGAAAGGCTGCTGTAACCATAAGTTTCCTTCATGTATCGGGTGTAGGATGGATAATGGATGGCGTTGGTATTGCTCAAAAGAAAAGTGCGGTAATGCACCCGGGCCATTTCCAGCAGGGTGATGCGTTCTTTGGGCAAATCGAGCAGCATGGCATCCCAGGCGGCATCGATATCCTTATCGTTTAAATCTTTTCCGCCGATGCGGCGGATCTCATCGCGAAATTCTTCGGGACTCACTTCGCCCTTATCCAGCCGGTCGAAAAGGTGGCTCTGCTTTGCAAAGGTGAAAAACTCATCGAAATTGTTTACCCCCAGCTCTTTGAAAGCATTGATGGTGGCATGCTGATCAATGTTGAGAAGCACACCCCCAAGGTCAAAAATGATATTTTTAATGATCATAATCGGTTTTTTTTGAAGAAAACAAATTTAAGTTTTTTGAATGACATTCTGTTATTTGTATTTTTGTGATAAGCCAGGTTATATTCCGGCAACATTCATTCAAATCCTATGAAAATACAACCCAAAGAATTTACGGCACTGGTACTCAAACGTAAACAATCTTTCGTCGACTGGCTTAAGGAAGCCGACAGCAAAGCCGCCAGTGAAAATGATTACGATTTTTCCGGCGATTATGGTACTTACCTGGTAAAAGATGTGAGCACCGCACCAGAAATTGAGAACTTCCTGAGAAATCATTTCAAAGAACTGTTTGAAAATGAACTGGCAGAATGGCATGAACCTGATTTCTGGCCCGAAGAACTCACCTACGAATTGTTTTGCCGGTG
>PWIL01000076.1 GCA_003560455.1 Mollicutes bacterium | reverse complement strand
TATTAATGGGAATTGATCAAAATAAACAACTTCGAAAATCACATGAAAATCCAGCAATCATTGCTCTTTATGAAGATTTTTTAGAATTTCCTTCCAGTTCCTTAGCGCACAAATTACTACATACTAGTTATAAAAAAAGAAAATAGTTTTAATAATGCTAAGATAAAAATCACTTTAAGGAGTGGTTTTTATATGTAAGTAAAACACTTAGTTCAATTCGGGTAGTGAAGTAGCTGTTTAATAAAAATGCAAAATTTCATAATTTTATTAGAAATGTCTTGATAAAATTTAAATATATTGTTAATATAGGAACTTAATAAATGTGAAACGGAGGACTTTTGATGTTAGAAGACGAAATAGTATTATATGCTTTACATGATAAAGACAAAAAAAATAATGATGGCTATGAAAAATTGACTTTTTTTCTTTGTTATCAAGATCACGTGAATAATGGGGAAATGATTTTGGGAACATACAAAATTAGCGAAAATGATTTATTGGAAATAGATATTGATAATAAGACTGATTACAAATATCAAATAGTAGTTTTAGAAATGATGAAAGAAAAAGGGCTTTTAGAAATTTGGGATGATAATTTAGAATTAGACATAGAGACAATGCATGAAACTATGATTGTCGATAATGCTTGGCAAAAGGCGATAAATTATATTAAAGAAAGCGATATTGAAATGTTGGTGGTTGAACAACCAGAAAAATCGCATTTAAAAGTTTATTAAAAATTCTTTCGGGGGTAGAAATGCAACAATTAGATATAGTAAAATTATCACGAGAAGAAGAGCGAATTTTGTTTGAAAAACAAAGACAAGGTGATTGTGATGCGCATAATCAATTAATTATTAGCCATCTGCCATTAGTAATTAGTATTGCTAAAAAACATGTTGGTGGTGGGCTGGAAATGGATGATTTAATTCAAGAGGGCTGCGTGGGCTTGATGATAGCAATTGATAAATTTGATATAGCCAAAAATACGCGATTTTCTACTTATGCCACATGGTACATTTTTCGTGAAATTATTCGCAACAGTATTAATAAAGGTCGTTTAATAAGATTACCTGAATCAAAAATAACAGATTTAAATAGTTTGAAAAAAATCCGCAATTTATTGGTCGAAGAAAAAAAACAAGAAGTAACTAATGAAGAAATATATGAACATGGTGATTTGAGTCAAAGTGAACAAAAAACATTGAAAGAGATAAATTTTTTGCCAATGAGGCAAGTTGAATTAGAGTTAATGGATTTGGAAAATAAATTTTTTTACGAAGGTGTTGAGGAACAAGCTGTTTATAATGTTCTAATTGATGAATTAGAAAAAGCATTTGTGGAATTAAATAAAGAAGAAAAAAAAGTTTTAAAATTAAGATATGGTTTTGAGGATAAACCACAATCACGTTATAAAATGCAAGATAAGTTAGGAATAACCCGTCCAAGATTAAAAACAATTGAAGAAAATGGATTGGAAAAAATAAGAAAAAAAATGGGCGTTTAAAGCTCATTTTCTGTTAAAAATTTTCATTTGAGTGGGATATAAATTGCCAACTGTCATTATGTTTTCGCATTAAATAGTAAAGGGATTTATCTGCCTGTAGACCAGCCTCTTCTTTGGTAATTTCATCGTTAATAAAATCGAGAATAATTGAACTAGGGTTTTCTAGGTGTTCAAGCAAAGTGTATTTTTTTATTTCAAAAATATATTCATCATTATGTTGAAAAATAACATCTTTTATATAATAGAGCATTTCATCACCATTACTACTAAAGGTTAGTCGTTCAATATTACTGTTAAACATTCCGTGGCCACAAACAACAATAAATCCTTCAATTTCGGGAATATATTTCATACAAATTTCATTTTCTGGTGAATTAAGTTCTAAGCCAGTCATTTTTTGAAAATATTCTTCGATATCGGCAATTGGAATGTATTGCTCAATTTCGCCATAGTCACCAAGTTGATACCATTCATCGGTTTCATAATTTTCAGCTAACATTGTTTTTTCTTCTTCAGTTAATTGGGGATTATTTTCCCAATCAATAAAATAAAGAGCGATTGTCGCTGGTGATAATTTTTGAACATTATCGTAATAAAAAGCTGAAAACACAGGGTTTTCAAGTAAAAAAACAATTAAATCTAATCTTTTTTCTTCATTTAAAACAAAGATATTATCATGATTATCAATATCTTCATCTTGATTTGTTTCATCGTTTTCGATGATTTCTTCTTGTTTTGTGATAGTAGGTGCTTCATTATTAGTGAAGGGCTGGGATATTATTAAAAGAGTTAAAATTATAATAAATAAAAAAGTGATAATTAATAATTCGCGTTTTTTTTCCATTTTTTTTACTCCTTTCGACATTAAAATTATAACATTAAAAAAAAAAAAAATAAAGTTATTGTATTTATTGTTTAATTGTGGTAAGATACATCCGGAAACAGGGGGGGAGTTAGATGTTTAGAAAAAAAATAAATAATCGCAATATGGCAAAAAAAATATTTGAACTAGCAAATGGCGATCGGGAAGCTTGGTCGATCTTAATTCAACGTGCAAATGGTGAAGAAGGCTTGAAATTAATTAAAAAATTAGATGATTTGCAAATTAATGGCGCTCAGATAAGGGTCTTATGGAATGATTGGGCGTTAGAAGATGAACAATTTTTTGGTGTGTTGTTAGATGATTTTGCAAACGGAAATAGAGATTTGAATGATTTAGTTGTTTTAGATGATTGTGAAGATTATTATAATAATTATCGTCAAGAAGCTTATGAGTATGAAAATGCTAGTTCTATTGAATGTGAAAGTTTAAATACAGAAGAAATGCCAAAAAAATTATTGAAACGATATCGATAAGTTAAAATTGACATTAAAATTAATAATTGTTAAAATATGATTATTAAGTGTTGATTAGATTTTAGTAAATTTAAGAGTATTTTAAAGAGAATCAATGGTTGGTGGAAATTGATAAATAACTTAAATTGAAAATACAATTTATGAGCTTAATCGGTCACGCGTTATAGTTTGGAGATTATAGTGAAATGCTATAAATTAAGGTGGTACCGCGATTATTCGCCCTTAGCTAAGGGTGTTTTTTTTATAAGGAGGAATAAAAAATGGAAAAGGCTTATGATGTTTTAAAAGAAAGGGGCTATGTGTATCAAGCGACAAATGAAGAAAAAATAAAAAAATTATTGAATGAAGAAAAAATTACTTTTTATTTAGGAATTGACCCAACGGCGGATAGTTTGCATATTGGTCATTTTTTTGCATTAACAATGGTAAAGAGATTACAAGAAATGGGGCATAAAGCAATTATTATAATTGGTGGAGCAACTGCTTTAATTGGTGATCCTTCCGGTAAATCACAGATACGTAATATTTTAACCAAAGAAGAAGTGGAATTTAATAAAAAAGAGGTTGAATCTTTAATTAAAAGATTTGTTGAAGTTGAGGGCGATAATCCAGCTTTAATACTAGATAATGCAGATTGGATTAATCAAGAATCATATATTGATTTTATGCGGAATATTGGTATCCATTTTAATGTTAATCGGATGTTAGCGGCTGATTGTTATAAAAAGCGATTACAAGAAGGTGGTTTGACTTTTTTAGAAATGGGCTATATGTTGATGCAAGCATATGATTTTGTTTATTTAAATCGCCAATATGATTGCGTTTTACAAATTGGCGGTTCAGATCAATGGGGCAATATTGTAGCTGGTGTTG
>PWIL01000051.1 GCA_003560455.1 Mollicutes bacterium | reverse complement strand
TTGTTTTTAACATTAGCCGCTAATCATAATTTAGATCAAGCAATTCAAATTACTTGTAATAATGTTAATTCAGAGTTTTCACAAAAATTTGAAAAAGTTTTATTAGAAGTGTCTTTTGGTAAAACTTTTGAAGAGGAAATTCATTCATTGCAAACACAAATTCCATCAGCAAATATTAATAATATTTTGTTAAGTTTAAGTGATACAAGTGCGATGGGTGTTAAGATTATTGATGTTTTAGAACAACAAAATGAACAATTACGAAAAAAAATATTTTTGCAAAAAAAAGCTGAAATAAATAAGATTCCAATTAAAATTAGTATTGTTTCAGTGTTGATTATTTTGCCGTTGATATTATTATTAATTTTAAGTCCTTTATTTATTCGCTTCATGGTTTAGAAGGAGAGAGCGATGTATTATTTTATTGGGATTAAAGAACCAGGAATGTTACAATTAGCGGAGTTTTTTAAAGAATTGGGCTATTGCGTTGGTTGTGAAAGTGCTGAACTTTGTGATGAAAAAAAGAATTTTTTTGATTGTTGTGAATTAGAGGAAGAGGCAAAAGTGGTTTATCACTATAATGTGCCAAAAGATAATGCTCAATTATTAAAAGCAAAAAAAATGCAACTAAAAGTTTTTTCTTTTGAAGAGGTAATAAACTTTTTGATTACTAAACATCAAACGGTATTAGTTTTAGAACAACCATCTTATTTTTTAAGTCATCTTTTGACAGAAACTTTAGATCAATTAATAGGTTGTAATTGCTTGATTGAAAATTTTAAAAGTTGTGCTGAAAAACAAAAACATTATTTTGTTTTAAATGTTACAATGACTGATTATGGCGATAAAATAAGTGAAGTTTTGTATGCTATTATAACTGAAAAAAACAAAGATATTAATCAAATAATTGATAAATATTATGAGCGTTTGAATAAAACGCAAAAAATTATTTTAGCTTATGGTGATAATTTAAATGAGGAATTAAATGAATTAAAAAAACCTGTTTTTACATATGGTTTGCAAAAAAACAATGATATTAAGATTAAAAATTTAGAAGTTTCGAAAAAGGGCTATGTTTTTGATATTATTATTGAAGATAATTATTATGGGCATTTTGATCTTCCGTTGCGTGATAAACAAAATTTAGTTAATGCGATGGCGGTTATTGCTATTTGTTATTATGAAAGGTTTAAAGCAAAAGATGTATCAAGAGTATTAAAAAAAGTTTTAAGAAAAAAGCAAAAGGAGATATTACAATGAAAAAAGGCTTTACATTAATTGAGTTATTAGCGGTAATTGTTATTTTAGCAATAATATTATTAATTACTATGCCAGTCGTTTTAAACGTAATTAATGAAGCTAGAAAAGGAGCATTTGAAGCAAGTGCAAGGGGACTTGTAAAAGCAGAAGAAAATGAATATATGAAAAATGCTTTAAGTGGAACTAGTGAAATAGTTACTTATACATTTGAAGATAGTGTTCAAACAGCAGAACCAGGAACATATCCTGATTTGTCTTTTAGTGGAAAAGGGCCAGTAGATGGTTATATTAGAGTTTATGAAGATGGCTCAGTTGAATTAAAGTTTACTGATTATGTTTGGTATGTAGAAAAAGAAAAAGATAGTATTGATATTGTAATTTTAGTATATGAAGGGCAATCTTTGGAACCAACAACAGGTTTTTATGGTTTTTTTACAGAGGATGAAGGTGTTAATCGCCCACAGTTATTAAGTAGTATGACTCCGATTAAATGGGAAGATAATGAGTGGATTGAGACAACTGCAAATAATGATAATTGGTATAATTATCAAAATCAACAATGGGCAAATGCACGTTCTGCTGATGGAAGTTATTGGGTTTGGATTCCGCGGTTTGCATATCAGATAGAAAGTGGTTATCATACAAATACAGCTGGTGATATTAATATTAAATTTTTGCGAAATTATTCTAATGTGGCTGCTGATGAAACAACTGTAGATAATGAACCAATTTATTCAGGTAATGGTCAAGAAAATTTTATTGTCCATCCGGCTTTTAATCGAAATGGACAAAATTTACCAGGTTTTTGGGTAGCAAAGTTTCCAGCCAGTAATGCTGAACATGAAAACTATGATCAGAATGAAAAAAATGTTGCTGGTCTTGCTTATACTCATTTAGTGGAAGGAAAGGAATATTTTTGGGGGCATAGTTCTTGGATGGGTGGTTATTATTTAGGTGTTGTAGAGCCCTTAGAAGAAGATTATGAGTGTAATTTTTATCTAAATAAAAGAACAACAACGAGTACAGATACTTATAATCGAGCTTATGTTATTTGTGATGTTCCATATAAATATACTCATATTACTAACTCTAATTATGCTAATAATGAACCTATAGTTGAAGCTCCTGGTTGGTATTATTTATACGGGGTTTATCAGAATATTCGAAGTGCTGGTTCTCAATCGACAATTGTGTCACATACAAATACAACGATGAATTTCAGTAATGTTCGAGCGACTGCGGATGCATATTGGACAGAATATAATACAACTATACCGACTGATGATTTAGCGATGAATGCAAATATTTCTATTTATAATAACGATCATGAGGGTTTTGTACAATCAATTCCTAATGTTTCAGCTTGGCGTGGAATGACTGTTAAAAATGCTTTTGATAAAATTAAAGCAATGGAAACAAATCCTGTGTATGGTTGGGATAGTTCTGAAAGTTTTAACATTCATTTAATGAAAAATAGTCAATGGGGTGCAATTGTTTATTTAGCTTATTCAAATTATGGAAAAAATGCTGAAGTGTGGTCTAATCCTTCAAATCAATATATAACAGGTTGTGCTGGAAATAGTGTTAATGCAACTTCAGTTGCAGGTTGTCCTAATGCTTATGATACAGCTAATGGAATGCAAGCAAGTACAACGGGTAATGTTTATGGTATATATGATATGAGTGGTGGAGCTTATGAAGTGGTTATGGCCAATTTTGATGATATTAATCTTTTAGGTGGTTTTAATGATGTTATTGATGTTCCTGATAAATATATTAATAGATATACAGAATATAGCAGCAATTTTTTTGGTGATGCTATTTATGAAACTTCATCAGCTGAAGTTAATAATAATTCATGGTATGATAATCAATCGGTATTTATGGATAGTGAGAAACCTTGGCTGTGGCGTGGTGGTAGTCATGATAGTGATAATACAGGAATTTTTAGTTTTTATCAACAAATTGGTGGGGGGCGAATTAGTAATTATTCTTTTCGCCCAATTATTGTTATAGATTAAGAATAATTTTTTTGTATTTAATTATTTTGATGAATTATTTTAATTTTATGACTATCTAAGTTTTGTCAAGTGATCTTTTTTAAAAAATAAAACATAGTTAAAATAGCAATAGATTTGCATTTTTTTTTAAAATTTGTATAATATTAGTTAATAAAAGAGGAATTACTTTTACATAATGCGAATATAATTCTTAATAATTTTGTACAGCATGCGGTAATACATTTGTAGTAATGTTTACCTTCAGACTGTTTTTTTCTAAAATATAAATAAATTGAATTATTTGGATTGTGTAGAGCAGATGAAGTAATAATACTGACGCAACAGTTAAACAAAATTTTTCTTGCTTGTTTGTTTCCTCTTTTAGAAATAGGTCCATGATAATTTATTGATTTACCTGATTGTATAATGGTTGGATCTAAACCACAAAATGCATTCAGTTGTTTAATGTTATCAAACCTAGATATATCTCTTA
>PWIL01000117.1 GCA_003560455.1 Mollicutes bacterium | reverse complement strand
TACATTTGACGGTATTAACCTTCGGATGGATGCCAATGTTTTTGTGAGTATCGGTAAAGAGTATTCTATAACCGTTCTTGCTGCCGAAAATATTCTTGAACACTTGCACCCTTTGGGCTCACACATGGAAAATAATCCATTTTCCAGCATGAAGACAAACTTAAAGCTGTGATTAAAATAAATGCTGAAAAGATAATTCTGCGTTTCATTTTTATGGAAATTTCGTGGTTAATAATCTGAAAACAAATGCTGTACTATCTCAATCAAAAGGTGAGCCAAAGGATGTAAAAAGTTCAAATACAGGGATATACAGATAGGTGAAAAGACATTTACACAAAAAATGTGTACGTCACCAAACAACAGTGTTCACTTTTGTACACCTTAAAATGTTTTCCGGTTGAAGAGTATAAAACCGAAATTGACCATAAATACCCACGGATCGTTTTCTCCCTGTATATAGGATGTGCTTATGCTTAATGGGCCGGGAGGCGTATGGAATACCAGGGCAGCATTGTGCATAAATACAGGTTTTGTAAGCCAGTTTTTGTAATCGGCACTATGATTAATACCGGGAATGATTTCTCTCATAGCCCTGAAAACATGACTTTCCACCTGAAAGTGCGTATTTCGTCCCAGCATGTATAGAGCCTTTAAACCTCCAGCGGCATATTGGTTTGCCCTGAATGCATCAAGATACCTGGTTTCGGCAAGCGGGAAGGGACTAAACTGCCGTGCCATGATTTTACTTGCACTGTAATTGGTAAGCAACGGCCTGTTTGATATAAATAATTCGGTGGAAAAGGCAAGACGCACCTGTTGTCTGGATGTGAAAAAGTTCTCCCATCTCAGGAGTATTTCCCACCAGTTTAAAATATTTTCTGAACTGCTGGGGTTGAATGAAGTATTTCCCGGCTCATAAGTCTCATGAGCTGAAATCAGCCTTGCACCGGCATTAAAGTATGACCCTCTGGTGGGGTATTGAAGCCTGTTTCTTCTATCGTACGTATAATTGAGGTAAATACCCCTTGGTTGAAGTCGGGTTTGATCTGTGGTATCGGTTCGGGAGAAAACGGATGTGTTATAATACCTGTCAATATGGTTGGAGATAAACATCCCGGTTTCAAAAATTCCTTTAAATTCTGCAGGAAGTGCAAGACGAAAATCGGTTAAAAATTCGCGTTGAATAATAAAGGAAGGCTTCTGTTCTTCAAATATAAATACATTCCCGGTGGCATAGTTCCATCGGCTGAGTGAAGATTCCAGTTGTAAGTAAAACGGAACCTGGCTGAAGAAATTTAATCTTGCACCAAGTTTCCCGCTGTTATAATAATTGCCAATATACATATTGGTGTATAAAGAAAACAGATTTTTTCCTAACTTTTCATACGACACGTAACCAAAAAGCTGGTTAATGGATCTTGATGAAATATTACCCCCGATTTTTCGAGTAATTGGATGATTCTTAATAAGCTCCAGCTGAAGCTCATAATTGTTTTTTTCCTGGTTAAAAACCAATCGGGGGTAAATATGGTTGAATTTGTTGATTGACAACAACCGGAAATAATTTTCCTTAAGGTTTTCCAATGATATGCTGTCAGCATCAGTCATAATAAACGATCGGGCAAATTCTCCTTCATCGGTTTCGCCTGAGATAATATTGATTTCAGAAACGACTTCTTTGGGGAATCTTTGCCGGAATTGATGTCTTTTATATTGAACTTCCTGTTTGAGTCTTTTATCAGCGAGCATAGATACTATGTAGCCCATTTTATCAAGGGCTTCTTCATAGCCAGCAAGAAAAACTTCATCGTTTCTGCTGAAATCCGTTACACTCAGGTCGGGTACCTTTGGAAATAAAATAACACCCGGTCCTGCTGGAATTGTATAACTTGATGTTGCCATAAGCATATTTTCCAGCTGCGAAAAAATGTCATGAATGCAAGGTTCTCCCGGGTTTGATGCCACAACACTACCAATGATAAAGTCAGGATCAAAATCATCCATAACCACATCTGCAGGAAAATTATTATACATACCTCCATCTAGCATTAATACCCCGTTAATTGTAATGGGTTTAAAATACAGGGGAAAAGTCATGGAAGCTCTAACTGCATCTGCCAGCGATCCGTTTCTCAGAACAACAGGGTTTTTGTTTGTAATATCTGAAGCAATGCATCTGAAAGGAACAAAAAGGCTGTCGAAGTTATTACCTGCCACTGCCGAAGCGGGGCTGAGATATTTCATAAACAGGAAATCCATCACCCCCGGTGAGATCATGTTGGTAGGTATGTTTTCCCTGATCACATCCTGGAAGCGGCCAAATTGTTCAGCCCTTACTTTAAGACTAATCCAGCTGGGCGAAGGCTCGTTACTGTAAAACGGGAAATCGTATTTATTATCCATTCTGCCCATTGAAGCTTGCAGAAACTCTTCAGATGTAATAATGTCTTCTATCTCGTCAGGAGAATACCCTGCTGCATAAAGCCCGCCTACTATAGCACCCATAGAAGTACCGGCAATATAATCGATGGGTACATCGTTTTCTTCCAGTGCTCTGAGAACACCCACATGAGCCACACCTTTGGCCCCGCCGCCACTCAGAACAACCGCAATCTTCTGTTCATGAGCTTTTTTACCGGAATTTTCTGCTGTAGTGTTCAGTACTAAAAACAGCAGGATAAAGATGATGACCAGTCGAATTAATGCCTGAAAAACTTTTCCTTCTTCATTTATTTTGATGATGGTTTCATTTTGCTGGTCTGGTTGTTCCGGCCACTGTTTTTTCCTTGTATTTGTAAACGTGGGATTCATTTTTCATCTGTTTAAATTTTTATTAAGTCGGTCAGATAGCCTGTCTCGCTTTTTCAGCGAGAGAGCTCGCCAACCATAACCATATTGCATATTTTGCCTTGTTGCGAAAATAATCATCCGCGTGTGTGTCAATAGTATTGTCATGGCTCGGTTCATCAGGTTAATGTGGTTTTGTGCTTTTTTTTTCAGAAAGAATACTTTAGAGACATATACCAGGCTGAGCCGGTATTTTCTCCTCCCAGGAAAATCTGTGAAATGATATCCATATCCAGATTGGTCATCAAGGACCATCCTGCCCTTGGCATCAGAAAAAATGATTCCTGATCAGGCAGTGCCATGACAGCCAGACTTCCATTGAAAACCGGGGTGAACGGATGTTGCAGGCTCATGGTAATGGCATATTCGGAAAACATGATGTTATCGGGCGATAAGGGTTGGTCGAGCATGAGAAATATATTCTCAACGGGCTTATAACCACCATTGTAAAGAAACTCCAGCAATGCGAAAGTTCCGCTGCCAAACATATAGTCCAGTCCGGTGGCAGCAACCAGGTTGCTGTTGCGGTTGCCGTTGGTTTCTTCAAGATCGTAAAACCAGGTAGCTTCTCCTTTAAAACCTGCACCACCAAAATTGCCGGCCCAACCCATACCTAAAGCTGAACGGTTTTTGTAATAACCGGCTATTGCTTGAAAATCATAGCCTTTGTAATTGGTTGACCAAAGGAAAGCAGCTACACTACTCCTGGCTCTTTTGGCAGGGCTGTAAGCTACTTCCAATCTGCCTGCAAAACCGGTATGATACTGTACCCTTATGGCATCGGCACCGGGCCGTTCTTCGTAATCAAAGTCGAAAAATGAATACGTGTTGAACAGGTCGTTGGGGTTTGATACCAGGTTGATACCCCAGTTGATGCGCTGACGGCCGGTTCTTACCTGCAGATTGTTAT
>PWIL01000032.1 GCA_003560455.1 Mollicutes bacterium | reverse complement strand
TTTTCATGGGTTATGGCATTGTTTTTTAACGCCCATAAGTGTTTTGGTGCTTCTAATAATGCGAGAAAATCAGTTTTTGTTATTTTCATATTATCCTCCTTGGATGTTCTATTAAATTATATCATATATTTTATATTATTAAAGAAACTCAATAAAAAAGCTGCCTTTTTTATGAAGTGAACCCCAAAAAGTTCACACAAATAAAAAACTATTTCTAAAAGATAAAGTATAGTAATTTACTTCATTTTTTTTGATTTTAATCTTGTTGTATTGTAAAATATAATCCATTCTTCTACAAGTTTTTGATATTCTTGTAAGGATTTGATATTATTATTGTACAAAGTTTCTTTTTTTAAAATTCCATGCCAACTTTCCATTGGTGAATCATCAATTGGTGTCCCTTTTCTCGACATGGAAATCTGAATCCCGTTAGATTCACAAATAGCTTTGTACTCGAAAGATGTATATTGGAAACCTTGATCACTGTGTATGATTAAGCCACGTACATCTTTTCTTTTTGCTAAAGCTTCATTTAAGGTTGCAATAACGATACCTATATTATTTATTTTCCCAATTTTATAAGCGACAACTTTTCTATCATATAAATCTAAAATAGTTGAAAGATATAACCTTTTGCCATTAAATATTAAATATGTAATATCTGTCGTCCAAATCTTGTTTAATGCATCTGTGTTAAATTTTCTTTTAACTAAATCTGGTTTCACATTTTCTTCTATTCTTTTGTATCCGTGATTTTGCTTCTTTTTTATATATCTTGGTTTTATATAGTATTTATTCATTATTCTTTTTACTTTTTTATGATTAAATATTACACCATATTTAACCCTTAAGCCTTCAGTTATCCTACGATATCCATATGCGCCTTTCGAATCATCAAATATTTCTTTTATTATTAAATAGTCATAATAATCAAAATCTTCGGCGTTTCTATATTTATAATAAGTTCTTTTGCTTATTTCCAACACGGCACACATATTAAAAAGTTTATAATCATTAATGTATAAATTAATAAATGTTACTTTCTCTCTCGTTGTGCCTTTAGGAAGGCTTGGTATTTTTTTAATATTTCATACCGTTCCTTATAATTGATGTTTTCTTCTTTTTTTCTTCCGCGATTATCTTTTAATGTTTCTAAATTTATTCCTTTTTTATAAAAATTATAATACCAATTTTTGATTGTTGAATTAGATATGTTGTACTTTCTTCCAAGCGAATAAAAACTTTCCTCGCCTGTGTTATACTCATCAATCACTTTCTTTTTAAATTGATTAGTATAGGTATTATTAGCCATAAAAATAACATCTCCTTTCTTAAGATGCTATTTTATACTAAACTAGTTTTTTTTTAAAGTGTCCAAAATGGGGTTCACTTCATTTAATGGTAGCTTTTTTTATATTTCATGGCTTCTTTGGGTAACTCATGTCTCACATTTAATAAAGTTTTATTCTGCTTTTGCGTATACATTTCAGTTGCAAAAGTTTTAATAACATTGACAATTTTATCAGCATCATTAGGTTTAATATTATATTTTTGACATTCTTCTTCATTAATGCTAACTGCTTTTAAATGATATTCAAAAAAGATATCAGCTAAGTCCATTTTTTCAGCAATTTTTTGAACAACAAAAGGATGGTTTCTTAATTCCGGAATTATATCGGGATTATCCATATCAATGTCTTGTTCACTTTGGTATTTAATAAAGGCGCTAGCTGAATGAATTTTATCAAGCATATAAACAATTTTAGCTTCGAGATCGTTTTTATTATCATAATTATTGATTATTTTGGAAAACTCAAAAATATCATTAAATTGTTTTTCAAGATATTCGATTGCAATTGTTGTTACTTTTTCTTTTTCTTCTTTAGTTATTCCTTCAAATTCAGTTATATCACCAGTAATTGCTTCTGGTAAATCATGACATATAATATACTCATTAATTTTATCATAATCTAGATTTTCAGGTAAATATTTTTTTAAGATTTGAACCATTAATATTAAATCAAAGATATGATCTTTAACATCTTCTAGTCTATTTCGTTCTATTTTCCAAAGCAAAGGTCCAGTTCGCTCAAGGTCGCCTAATAAATCAAAAATCATATACATTTTTACTTCTTTGTTAAAATTTTCCATAACATCCCCCACTAGTTACGTTATTATAACAAAAATCAAACTAATTTACCATTATTAATTTCAAAAAAAATTATGCAAATTTAATTTTAAATTTACATAATTTATTGGTTGCTTTTTTTATTCTCTAAGCCAATCACTTAATGGCGTTCTAAAAATTTCTTCTTGTTTTTCATGATCAATGCGAACTAATAAAATTTCATTTAACTGTTCTTCAACGACATATTTTTCAGCAATCGCTAATTCAACAACATCATTTACTACATTTTTTAGATTTCTGTTTTCATATTCTATTTGATTTAAAATTCGCCAAGCTTCTGGGTTTAAACCACGAACAACTATAACATTATCATCTTTATCTGTTTTAAAAACAAAGCGTGGATTCATATCAAGGTTATAAACATTTCTAATTCCTTCATCTAAAAAATAACTTGTTGGAAAAATAGTAGCTACTAAAGTTATGCATAAACCAACAACAAGAAAATGACTCGCGAAATCTTTTAACATTGGTTTCCAAAAAATTTTTTCTTCCATATAGCCTCCTTAATTAAATTTATTGTACCATAACAATCAAGAATTTACAAAATATAGATACTTGTATTTTTTTATAAAACAAAATTGGAAAAAAATATTTAATCATCACCAATTGAAAAATTATTATAAAAAACGGTTCTATTTATGCCTTCACGACCACCAAAGATAAAATCTCCTTCACCACGATAAGTTGTATCATTAGTAGTAATTTGCAAATCATTGTTATGATATATTTTTATTTCTGAACCAGTAATTTCGATTCGCATATTATGCCAAGTATTTCTTCCTTCTTCCAAAGATAATGAAAAATCTCCTAATACAGTTGAAGTACTACCATTTAAACAATATAAACGCATTGGAAAGCCGCCACTAGCATTCCATGTTTCCCATTGTACTTGATACCCTTCTTGCGACCAACTAGCAGAGGTATTTAAATCACCTGTTGCCATAAATTTAAAGCGCATATCAGAGCCGTTATTTGCATTATGATCACTATACCAATCAAATTCTATATCACCTTCAATAAAGCTTTTATTTAATCTTAACCAACTTCTTTCTGAATTATCATCTGCTCTTAATTTTAAAGTATTGTTCTCAATCGAAACATCACCTGATTCAATTAACCAATCTGCTCCTATTTCTTCACGATTAAAATTATCTGAAAAGAAAGGAATTACCAAATTGGCTTGAATAGTCATATTTTCAGTAACACTACTACAAAAACCTGTCGTTAAATTAAAACTACCCCCACAATCACCAACTAAAATTGAAAAATCTACTAATTCATATCCCGGATCAAGAATTACCGTTGGAGCAGCTGCGCTAAAACGATGGGTAATTGTTCGATATTCGGGTTCTATTTGTCCTCCCTGATTAACTAAATATGTTATTGTATAATTTGCTCACTTTTCCGCACATAAACTTCTTCTTCTAGTATAAACACATTAACATATAGTTTTTCTAATTCTCTCTTATTCCAATCAATTATTTCCATTTTTTCACTAAAAAACTGTGTTTGTAATTTACACAGTTAATCTAACACAGTCGATAAAAAAAAAAGAGAAATTGTTTTCATAAATTTTTGCATAAAAAAAGAATTGGCGACTACCTATCTTTGCAATATTACTATTGTCGGCGTTAAAGAGCTTAACTTCT
>PWIL01000050.1 GCA_003560455.1 Mollicutes bacterium | reverse complement strand
TTTTCATTTTGAAAAATCCCAATATCTACATATCGCTAATTTTTTCGGCTCTTATTGCCATTGGGATAACCCTCTCAACGCTGCACAGCCACGACTCTCATCACCATGAGAGTAAAACCGGCCATTCGCTGGTGGTTGATCATAATCACTGTGTGATATGCGGATCAGTATTTCAAATAGACAACTCTTCACTTGATAGCTCTGAAGTTACACTCGATTCAGAGAATGTATTTTTTTACGAAAAAACTGCAAAAGCATTTCCTACCATTTCCAATTCGCAGTTTGGACGCGCCCCTCCTGTAAGCTAAGTATCTCTCCTACCGCAGATTTAACTCTGCTTTTACTTTAGACATAACTGTACATGCAATCAGCCTTTCTTTAAGTCTGGCTTGGTACTTGTATACGTGTCATCTCAATTATTTATAAACCCATTATTTAAAAATCATTGAACCATGAAGAATCTAACAACTAATATTAAGTTCGTAATTTTAGCTTTAACAGCTGCAACACTCTTTACATTACAAGGCTGTGACACCACAAGCGTGGATGATAACGGAAATGCAGATCATGCAGATGCTGTTGGTTTTGTTATTGAGCAAAATAATGCTGAAATCCTGCGTTTTGAAAACAATCAATTTCAATGGAATCCATCAGGCACCTGGGGTGATTACTTCAGGGATGAGATTGAGGGAATTGTGGTCTCTCCGGATGTAATTGAGCTGACACCAAACAACCCTCGTGGTATGACACCATCGGTAGTGATCAGGTGGCTTGATACAGATGGAAATAAATTTGACCTGCCCGATTTGTCAGAGGAAGAAGGCGGTGAGTATTGGTTAGATTGGGAGTGGGAAAAAGTAAATACACTTACAGATGAATGTACCGAAGAAGCCAGAGAGGATCTGGAAGCACTTGATCAAATCAGACCGGCGAATTTGGAACAGCATGGCAGTGATGGAGAGTGGGGATTCCATTTTCGGGCCGATCATGCGGGTGAAGACAGAGTACGTTTCAGATTAATGCATGAACATGGAGCTGCTGCTCATTCTGACTTTACCTCCGGATGGCTGAATGTAGTAGTACCCCATGATGACCACAATTTAATTGACGAAAACGGCATCTACATGCATGAAAGAAATAAATGCAGAACAGATCGCCCAAGAGATTAAACAGCTTAATATTATTTTACAAACTCTGGTTCCGGACAACCGGAATCAGAGTTAATTTTTCGCTTCTCAAAAGGACGAAGTACTAACATTTCTTTTGTACCTAATTCATGAAATTGAAAAATGTTAAAACGAACTCTTAAAGTATTATTACTTATATCGGTTATAGCATTCTCTGCTGCCGAACTGTTTGCAGAAGAACCGTCCGGCAGAATTTCAGGAATCATTGTTGATGCAGAATCCGGTGAGCCTGTTTCCTTTGCATATCTTCACATAGATGGGATAAACAGAACATCTATCACCGATAGAGACGGACGTTTTGAAATCAGAAATATTCCTGCTGGTACTTACTCACTGTTTATACACAGGGTTGGATATATTTCACAAAATCAAATCATACAGATAGAAAGCAACAAAGAGAAAGAGTTAAGGTTCGAAATGAGAGCAACCGTACTCTCAGGACAAGCTCTTGAAGTTGTTGCAGGTGCGGAGGGTACACTGGGGGCGAACCTCGAACATGCATCATTGACAATTATCGGTTATCAGCTTCGCCAAAATCTTGATGTTACACTTGCCGGTACACTAAACAACCATGCCGGCTTCTCAGAAAGAAGTATGGGAGCTGCTCCCGGCAGGCCGGTAATGAGGGGTTTAGGAAATGAGAGAGTTTTAATTCTTGAAGATGGTGGCGGTTCAGGTGATGTATCCTGGACCTCAGGCGATCATTCAGTAACTGTAGATCCGTCAGCAGCTAATGAAATAGAAATTGCCAGAGGACCTGCTGCATTGGAATTTGGATCGGGAGCTATTGGGGGTATTATAAATGTAGTGCGAAATCAGATCCCTAACAGTGTTCCTACAAGATCTTCAGGTACTGTTTCTTTACAAGGATCAACTGTAAATACCGGTATGATGGGGACCGGTTCCATTTCTGTGCCCATGAATGATTTAGTATTGAACCTGGACCTTAGTGGTCGCTTAGGCCAGGATTATAATACCCCACTCGGCAAGCTTTCTAACTCTTACTTGCGTACTGCAAATAATGGCTTTGGATTAGGATATATACAGCCTTGGGGATATGCCGGATTATCAGGTTCTGTTTATTACAGCGAATATGGCATTCCGCCGGACCCTGAAGGCGGACATCCTGCCGGAGTTGACATTGAAATGTATAAATATCAGACAGAAGGAAGAGCCGAAATACTTCTCAGAAACTCACTTTTTAAACTAATTGAGGCTCGAACTTCATTCACCCGTTATCATCATGTTGAACTTGAAGCAAGCGGCAGGGTTGGCACACAATATGATATGGATACCGTAAACGGTTCACTAAAATTTCGAAATAAAGGCTGGGGATTTTTTGACAATGGTGTAATTGGCCTGTGGGGTGAATATGTGGATTACTCAGTATTTGGTTCCCGGACTCCTAATTCAAACTCTGCGAGCGCTGCTTTATTTATAATTCAGGAAGCAGATATTGGCTCACTTCATTTAGAAACCGGTTTGAGGCTAAACTATCTTAAAGCCCGGCCTGAACGTGAAAGACCAGACTCTTTTATAGGAAACGTACGCCAAAGGAGCTTTACAGGCTTAGAATCATCCATATCAGGGATTTATGATTTTGGCAATGGTTTTTATCTGGGTAGCACTTTTATGCATTCATGGCGTGCACCTAATCTTGAAGAACTCTATTCTGAAGGCCCGCATCTGGCAGCTTATGCTTTTGAAATCGGGAACCCTGACTTAAATGCCGAAAGAGGGCTGGGAAGTGAATTATTTGCACGATACAAAAGCGAAGTTGCTACATTTCAAATGGCTGGCTATTACAACTATTTCAACAACTTTCTGCATGCCCAGGATACAGGAAGGCCAAGTATACCAAGAGCTGATCTGAATGAATTTCAATTTGTTGAAACGAAAGCCACTATTTATGGAGCTGAACTTTCTGCAGAAGTACAATTAAGAAATAATATCGCATTAGATGGTAACATTTCACTTACAATCGGAGACCGGAATGTTTCAGAAGAAGAAAAAGAAGCAACCGGCTTGGTTGAGTCGGAACAACCCCTCCCTATGATTCCGCCTCTGAATGGCAATGTAGGCATCAAATACGCATTAAATAATTTCACATTCGGCAGCCGATTACGATACGCAGCTGCACAAAACAGGCTGGGAGAGTTCGAAACGCCTACAGATGGTTACGCAGTTTTCGATTTAAATGCCCAATACAGGTTTAATTGGGGTGGCACCATGCATACACTTTCGCTGAATGCTTTAAACCTGTTTGATGAAGAGTATTACAATCATTTATCATTAGTGAAAGATATTTTTCCTGAACCGGGCCGTAGCTTCAATTTACTATACAGAATGTACTTCTAACTTGGTTAGCTCAAACGTACTATCTGATAGTATATGTTTATCCGTTGTTTTTGGGAACTTAGACCTTATTTTGGTATTTAAATGTGACAATATTCAACTTCCTAAAACGAAATGGCATATTCATCGTTATAATCACTCATTATTTCCAGAGTGTAAAAACTACCGGCTACCAACATGCTTAAAACCCTATACAAATATTTTTTAGCGGTATTATTGTCGCTTGTGTTAGTGATTCCTGTAAAATCCCAGGCAACAAACAGCGGAGCTGATTTACAGCAAATACCGTCTGACCGTATTTGGGCACAAACTCTTACCGGCAGCCATTTTAATGAATTCTGGAACTA
>PWIL01000170.1 GCA_003560455.1 Mollicutes bacterium | reverse complement strand
TGATTTCATAAGTAAAGGTAAAGCTGTCGTCTTCGTTGTCAGTAACATCATTATCAAGAATGCTTTTTTCTACTGCCAGAGAGGGGTTTTCTGTGAAAGTGAGCGGTACGATGTTTGAATCGTCTGCTGCGGGTGTTGTGCCCGGGCCGGTGGCTGTGCTGAAAGCTTGGTTGTTGTAAACGCCCAGCTTACTGCCCGGGGTTACCTGAACTGCAATTGTAATAATTCCGGTTGCACCATGATCAATATTGCTGCTGGAAGCATCCAGGGTATTTGTTACGGTTGAGCCGTTAAAACTGCTGTTGGCTATTAATCCGCCAGAGGCAGAGATGCTTTGGAAAGTCCAGTCGTCAGCACCGTCAAAAGTGGCTGACAAATCATCAGTTACCTGTACATTCACCAAGGGTACATCGCCGGTATTGCTTACCTCAATGGTGTAAACCACATCATAGGTACCGTCTTCATTGTTAACAACAGGATCGAGTGACTTGGCAAGCTCAATGGCAGGCTCCTCAGTAAAAGAAACCGGAGTTGGGTCGGAGTGGTTGCCCGGACCGGTATTGTCGGGGTCAACGCTTGTTCCATCGTGGGAAGTATCGGTTACGGTTGAACCAAATGCACTGGTGCCGGATGCTTCAGCGGTATTGTTATATGGGCCAAGATTGTCGCCGGGTGTTACGGTTAACTCAAGAGTAACAATTTTGGTTTCGTCAACCACCAATTGATCTGAACCGTCGAGCAGGTTTATATCGGTATCGCCATCATAGCCATCAGGGAAATTTGGTGTAAGGGAAGTGCTTGAAATATTATTTACCACCACTGTTTTTGACGGGAAGGTGGCTGTCAGGTCATCTTCAATTTGTACATCATATAATATGACATCGCCGGTATTCTTTAACCTGAATTCATAAGTGAGGGAGTAGGTGCCGTCGTTATTGTTTACGGGATTACCTACCAGCCGTTTGGCAAGACCTGTTTCAGGGTTTTCGGGAAATATTATTGGTGTCGGAACATCATTATTGGTAGGATCGCCATCGTTGTCGGGATCGGGATTCGTGCCATCTTGCGATAAATCAGTGGTGGGAGTGCCACCGGGTCCTGTGGCGGTACCTGTGGCCTGGTTATTGAATGGACCGGCCGTGGCAGGGGTCACATTGAGGCTGACAGCAATGGTGCGAATTTCATTGATGGCCATTGGGGTGCTTGATGTAAGCAGGTTTTGATCGCCTGAGCCGTTAAAACCACTATTTACCGTGAAGCCGGCACTGGCTGATAAACCTGTAACCGAATAAGTTCCTGCACCAAAGGTGGCATCCAGATCATCCGTAACCTGCATATTTTCGAGAAGTACATCACCATAGTTACGCACGGTAATGGTAAAACTCAGGTCGTAGCTGCCATCAGTGTTGATGGTGGGTCCGGTGGTGAGTGCCTTGGCAACTCCTATAATTGGGTCTTCGTTGAATGTAACGCCATTGTCATCCGTATCGGAAGTCTGAACACCATCTGCATCTTCTGCTGTTGCTGTAGCCGTATTGGTATAGGTTGTAGCAGGCGTAACGGTTACATCACTAACTGTAAAGCTGATGTTGATACGCCCCTCTTCGCCAGGGGTGAGGGTTTCGCCGGCAGCAAGCAGGTCAGTGTCAGGGGTACTACCTGTATAACTAACATTTACCGCAAATTTTGTGCTGCTTATGCTCACACCGCTGAAGGTGGTATAGGTTGCTGCAAGGTCTTCAACGACCTGCACGCTTTCCAAATTGGTGTTTCCGGTGTTTTTCACCGCAACCTGGTAGGTCAGGTCGTAAGTGCCATCGCCGTTATTTGTGGGGCCGCTGAGCAAGGTTTTGGTAACATCAATACAAACATCTCTGACGGTAAACGATTTTTGTGCGGTACAGCCATTGGCATCTGTAACAGTGACGATATAGGTGCCAGGCTCCAGATTTTCGATGTTCTGTTCGGTTGAGGTGAAACTGTTTGGCCCGGTCCAGCTGTAACTGTAAGGCTCTGTTCCACCGGTAACGCTTGTTAATTCTATGGCGCCATTGTTTGGGGCGCTGCAAGATGCATTTGAAACCACGCCAACAATCACGATCTCAGTGGGTTCTTCGATGGTGGCCGAGGCGGTTGTTGTGCAGCCATTGGCATCGGTAACTGTTACCTCATAAAAGCCCGGGCTCAGATTGATCAGGTTCTGTGTGACGGCTCCTGTATTCCATTGGTATGTGTAAGGTGCAGTCCCCCCGCTAACATTAACTTCAATCTCCCCGTTATTTTCACCAAAGCAGGTGACATCGGTGCCGGCGGCTGAGGCAATAAGCTCAGCCTCAGGTTCTGTGATAATGATGGTGAGAGTTTCGCTAACCGACGGTTCGTCGCTATCGGTAACAGTGACGGTATAAGTTCCAGCCAACAGGCCGGTCAAATTCTGGTTGTTTTCCTGGCCTGAAGGAATTGTGCCCCCATCACTGGCTACCCAACTATAATTATACGGGGTAATACCACCTACCACAAACAGGTCAATGGATCCTGTTGCTTCACCAAAACATAAAACGTGTATGGGTTCAGCAAATATTTCAAGAGGGCCGCCAATTTGGTCAACTGTAAAAAAGAGCACTTCTTCACAGCCATTTTCGTCAGTTACAACAACTTTATACACGCCACCTGTGAGGTCGGAAATATTTTGAGTAGTTTCACTGAATTCAGGATCATTTTCTTTTGTCCACTGAAACGTGTAAGAGCCTGTTCCACCGCTAACGGTAAGGAGAATAGCACCATTGGCATCACCAAATGGGTCTTCATCAGTCACAACACCGGTCACTATAAGGTCTTCATCAGGTTCGGTGATGGTGGCGCTGGTCGTACCAACGCATCCATTGGCATCAGTAACTTCAACAAAATAGGTACCCGGCGATAGACCACCGGGCGACTGAACATTCGCACTATATGTGGCATCTCCATCTTTTGTCCATTCGTAAGTATATGGCCCAACACCTGTTAGCACCTGCAGGTCAATGGAGCCATTGTCAGCCCCCTTGCAAAGTACATCATTGGGAATGGCATCCAGGGTGACTTCCGTAATAAATACATCCACGCATTGCGTTGTACCCGGGCCACAGTCATTTACGGGTTCCACACAAACATTGTATTCACCGGCAGGCACATCTATCCATTCAACATCAATGGAGGGGTCACTGGTTTCTGCTATTACATTGGGTGATGTTTCTGTTACGGTTACCGTTCCGACAGGATTTGCTCCCTCAGGCAATATCCACACATAACCGGTAGCTCCCGGAATTGGATCTACAATTATGGTGCTAGTGCCCTCCTTGCAAACAAAAAACCCATCACAGTCTACCGGTTCATCTAAGGTAATGACGCCTGAAGCAACCGTACAGCCATTGGCATCGGTTACGGTTACTGAATAATCGCCAGGAGCCAGGCCGAAGCGGTCTTTCTCATTGTTGGCACCGGAAAGGTCTGCCCAGTCATAGGTGTAAGGTGCGGTCCCCCCGCTAACGTCCAGGGTAATACTTCCCCCTGCCAGGCAGGTGGGTTGAGATACGGTAGGAGTGAGTGTCAATAATACTGGCTCTGTGATGGTCTGTTCACCCAGTGATACGATGCAGTCGGTGGACGCGGCGTCCCTGATTTCCACAGTGTAGGTGACGGCCGCCAAGTTTTCAAATGTATATGGAGACCCAGACGAGACAGTAAACCAGTTGGTCCCATTGACGGAGACCTCATAGGTGCCTCCACCTCCCGATGGGTTACTCACCGTGATCGTACCATCTGTTTCTCCAAAACAGCTAATGTTGGTCTTAGTGACCTGCGCATTGAGTTCTGCAGGCTCTGTGATGGTTTGCTCACCCAGTG
>PWIL01000137.1 GCA_003560455.1 Mollicutes bacterium | reverse complement strand
ATTTAAATTTCCATTACCTGGATTAACGGTTGCTTCAAAATTAACAAAACTATAACCTGTATTTGGGGTTGGTGTTACGGCTGCTGAAGTTCCACCATGATTTACCGTTCGTGAAGTTGGTAAAACACTACCACCGGTACTGGCCGTATATGACACAGTATAAGTGCTAATTGTAAAGTTAGCTTGAACTGTCATTGGGCCGGTTACATTGGTTACTTCACCAGTACTACTATTTAAGTTTCCATTGCCCGCTCCTGCTGTTACTGTAAAGTTAGTGAATTCATAGCCCGCATCTGGCGTGGCACTTGGTGCATCTGAGGTTCCACCCTCTGCTACCATCCTTGAACTTGGACTGACATCACCACCACTACTACTTGTATAGGTTATTTCATATTGTTCAACGCCATCTTCAATAAAGTTTGCACGAACGGTCATATTACCGGTTACATTGGTTACTTCACCAGTACTACTATTTAAGTTTCCATTGCCCGGATTAACAGTTACTTCAAAATCAACAAACTCATAACCAGTATCTGGCGTTGCACTTGGTGCTGCCGAGGTTCCACCATGATTAACGGTTCTTGAACCTGGACTGACGTCACCACCACTAGTACTAGTATAAGTTACAGTATAAGATATGATAGTAAAATTAGCTTGAACTGTCATTGGACCAGTGACATTGGTTACTTCACCAGTACTACTATTTAAGTTTCCATTACCCGCTCCGGCTGTTACCGCAAAGTTACTTAATTCATAGCCCGCATCTGGCGTTGCTGTAGGAGCATCTGCTGTATCGCCATAATCAACCATTCGTGAGATTGGACTGACATCGCCGCCACTGCTACTTGTATAGGTTATTTCATATTGTTCTAACGCAAAGTTAGCTTGAATTGTCATTGGACCGGTTAAATTAGTAATTGCACCTGTATCTGGATTTAAGTTTCCATTACCTGCGCCACTAATAACTGTATAATTAACAAAAATATAATCAGGATCTTCAGTATAACTAACCGCTGGAACTGGATCACCATGATAAGCACTTTGACTACTTGGTAAAACACTTCCACCAGTTGTTGTAACATACTCAACAGTATATTGATTTTTGACAAAAATTAATTCAATTGTTGCATCTTGACTAACATTATCTAACTGGCCAGTTTCAGGATTAAAACCAGGAAGAGAAGATGTAATTAAAACTTCGCCATGTCCTTCACGAACACCAGCTTCATTATCTTGATTATCTCCAATATTATATGAACCACCACCACCACCAGCTGCTTCATCATCATTACTGCTTGAATAACCACCACCGCCACCAGAATAACCGCCACCACCAGCTGCTGCTCCCCAACCAGTACTACCATCAGTTGCTGCACCACCACCAAAACCGCCATCGCCACCTGATGAACCACCATAACCACCAAGACCGCCTGATAAAATAGCTTGACCTTCAGAACCTGATGAAGTTCCACTTTCGCCATCGCCACTCCAGCCACCACCACCAGCTGCACGACCACCACTTGCTCGACCTCCGCCACTACCATCAGTCCCACCAGCGCCCCATGAATTGCCGCCTACTCCATTTTTACCGGCTTCATCTACTGAAGCATGCGCTCTATCTTGATTATTCGTTGTGGTTCCAACACCATAACCACCGCCGCCACCAGCAATAATTAATGGTGTTGTTTCACCATCAATCCAAGCCGCACTAGCGCCACCACCACCTGGTTGATTTCCGGCACTATCTTGACCCTGTTGACCAACTAAAATATTAATTTCTTGACCTTCTTCTAAGACAAATTCACCACTCATTTTAGCTCCCAAGCCACCAATTCCACTCCGAGCACCAACGCCCCCTTGTGCACCATAAGTAGTTATTCGATAAGTTCCATTTGCTGGAACAGTCCATGTTTGAATAGTTCCATCACGACCAGTACTAGTATTTGTAAACGTTTCCTCAGCACCGCTCGTTTGAAAACCAACAAAATGATATCCAGTATTCGGAACAGGCGTTGGTGGCATAGCGGTACCCCCAGCTGGGACATTTCTTGAACTTGGATTAGCACTACCACCTTCACTACTAGTATAAGTGACGGTATACATATCACCAACAAATTCAACAGGTACATTACATTCTTCTAATTCAGCTAATACCTGTGTATCTAAATGTCGACTAGTAAAAGTTTTTGTAACACATTGGCGTTCATTATGAACAGCTAATGATACTTGACAATCAACATCGACATATATTTGACCTTCTTTGGGCAGAGAACCTTGATATTTAAAATCAAAATCTAGCAATGATTCCCCATAATCAATTTGATAATCATTAATTCTAATATATCTTAAACCTTCAAGATCAGCAAAAGGTTGATCAAGACAACTATTGTGCACCGCCCGCACTAAACCATCAACACTTAATTCAAAAGTATCTTTTCTAGCCCGATCAATCGTATTTGATACCAATGGAATCATAATTAAAAAAACAATCGCAATAATTACAATTACTGCCATTAATTCTATTAAAGTAAAACCATGTTTATTTTTTAATCTTTTCATTGACGCTCCTACTTTTATTCTCTTCTTTATTTTAATACTTTTTTGATGATTTGACAAGTTTTTATTAATAAAAAAAAAAGTTTTTACAAAAACCATTTTTTTTGATGTTCTAGTTTTATTTTTTCAACCGGTTGATTATTTAAAATTCTCTTTGGATTTTCAAAAAATAATTGCTTAATTGTTTGGTGATGATAATCTTTTAATAATTTTTTTAAAGTTTTTTCAACTTTTTGATAATCATGACTACGGTGCGTATCAGAAGCAATAACATGCATTAATTGATTATCTAGCATATATTGAAATATTTTTTGCGCTTCTTTACCATAAAAACCTAAAAAACTACCAGCATTACATTGAAAAACAACCCCTAATGAAAAAAACTTATCAATTCTTTGCAAATCTTTTTGAAAAAAAACATTTCTTTCGGGATGTGCAATAATCGGAATAATTTGCTTTTCTTTTATTTGATAAATAATATTTTCAATATCATTATCATCAATATACATTGGCAGTTCAACTAATAAATATTGTGATTTATTAATGGTTACTATTTTTTTTTCTTCTAAATAAGTTAAAACATCTTGATCAAGCATGACTTCATTAGCTAAAATTAATTCAATATTTAATCTTTTTTTACTAATTCTTTTTTTTAATTTACGAAATTCTTCTAAATTAGTTTGATGAGTATGATTAACACCAGCTAAATAATGCGGGGTCAAAACAATTGTTTGATAGCCCAATTTAATTGCATCACTAAGACAGTTTAAACTTTCTTTGGTTGTTTTTAAACCATCATCAGTTCTTGGCAGAATATGGGTATGCAAATCAATCAGTGGTATTTTTGGGCGCAATAAAATCACATCCTTGGTTTCTTTTTCTTAACAAATCCTTGATTATTTATTTTTTCAGTCCGCGCTTTTTGAATTGCTTCTTGAATTAAACCTAATTCATGACGAGCATTTTCAATATTAGTTAAATCAACATTTGGAATTATAGTTGCACAATCAACGCAAATAAAAATATTTGTTTGGTCAAGCAACTCATATTTTTGACTAGCTTGTTTTGTTTCACATAAATCACAAATCATTTTTTCCCTCCGTTATTTTTTAATTGTTGCTGTCTGATTAGCAGCTATTTTCATTTTATTAAGCAATGATACATAATCACGCATTTCCATTAATAAACCTAAAAAATCAAAACTAGCTTGTGGTTTAAAGTGCTTTAATACTTGATAACAATTCTCACATAAAGCAACTGAATGACGGTCATCATACATCACTTTTTTAATCGCTTTATTTTCTAAACAAACATCACACATTATTGGGCCTCTTTAATAAGATTTTCAATCCGTTGACCACGAGCAACTGATTCATCATAAATAAATCGCAAATCCGGTATTTTACGCATTTCAACGCGATCAAATAATTGACTACGCACAAAACCTTTTGCTTTTGCTAATGCTTCCATTGTTTGATCTCTTTTTCCATCATTTAAAATAGTCACATAAATTTTGGCAACACTTAAGTCATTTGTTACTTCAACAGCAGTAATTGTTACAAATTCAATATCTTTATCTTTAACTTCTTCGGCTAAAATATGACTAATTTCTCTTTGCAAATTAGTATTAATTCGTTCTAATTTCATTTTATCACCTCTTAATTTCAATTAATTCGTATGCCTTTATTTTATCATTCGGATTTATATCGTTAAAATCAGCGACCGTAATTCCACATTCAAAGCCCTTTTTAACTTCTTTAACACTGTCTTTTTCTCTTTGAATACTTTTTATTTTTCCTTCATGAATTACTTCACCATTCCGTTCAATGCGACATAAAGCATTACTTTTTATTTTTCCTTCATGAACAAAGCAACCAGCAATTACACCAACTTTCGAAAATTTAAATAATTGCCTAACTTCCGCTTCGCCTAATGGTTTTTCTTCATATTCTGGGGCGAGCATTCCTTTCATTGCTGCTTCCATTTCTTCAACTGCTTTATAAATAATGTTATGTTCGCGAATATCAACATTATGTTCTTTAGCACAAGCTTTCATATCATTACTAACGGTTAAATTAAAAACGATGATAATAGCGCCGGATGCTTTAGCTAAAACAATATCACTTTCGGTAACCATGCCGACTGAGCTACGGACAACTTTAACTTTGACACCAGCCACATCAATTTCTTCTAAACTTGAACGAACAGCTTCGACACTTCCTTGAACATCAGCTTTAACAATAACTTTGATTTCTTGCGCTCCTTCTTTAATTGAAGAAAAAACTTCATCAAGGGTCATTGCTGTTTTGGGAAGACATTGATCATCTTGACATTTTAGTTTTCGTTCTTGCCAGATTTTTTTGGCTTCTTTTTCATTTTCAAAAGCCATAAATTTATCACCAGCAATTGGCGTTTCATTTAAACCGGTTACAATAACTGGCATTGATGGCGTTGCTTCTTTTATTTCTTCACCATGATCATTTTTCATGCTTCTAATTTTTCCATAACTAGTTCCAACGACAATTGGGTCACCAGTTCTTAGGGTACCATTTTGAATTAATAAAGTTGCTCTTGGACCGACGTTTTTATCTAACGCTGCTTCAATAACTGAACCTAGGGCGTAACGATTAGGGTTGGCTTGATATTCATTCATTTCGGCGATTAATAAAATATTTTCTAATAGTTCATCAATTCCGGTTGCATTAAGTGCCGAAATATTAGTGTATAAAACATCACCACCCCAAGTGTCGGGCATTAGACCATAATCAGCTAATTCTTGCATGACACGCTCGGTGTTAACACCTGGTTTATCAATTTTATTAATGGCAACCATAATTGGCACATTAGCGGCTTTGGCATGATCAATTGCTTCTTTGGTTTGGGGCATGATGCCATCATCAGCAGCGACAATAATAATGACAATATCTGTTATTTGTGCTCCTCTCGCCCGCATTTCAGTAAATGCTGCATGGCCGGGAGTATCGATAAAAGTTATTTTTTGGTCTTTACATGTTACTTGGTAAGCACTAATTGCTTGGGTAATGCCACCAACTTCTTGATCAACTTGCTTGGCTTTACGAATGGTATCTAATAACGTTGTTTTACCATGGTCAACATGGCCCATAATTGTTACAACTGGGGGGCGACTAGTTAAATCGCTTTCTTCATCTCTTACTTCATAGGCCTCGAAGTTGCTTTTATCTTGCGTTTCTTCAGCTTTAAGTTCTTTTTGATAATCAGTAGCAATTAAAGCAGCTGTATCATAATCAAGATTGTTGTTAACATTAACCATCATTCCTAATGAAAATAATTTTTTTATAATTTCGGCTGGTGAAACATTTAAGTTTTTGGCAAATTCAGCAACTGTCATATTGTCTTTATAAATAACGTATTTTTCTTGGTCTAGTTCTTCATTAGTTTTTAGTTTTTCTTTTTTTAGTTTTTTCTTTTTGATTGGTTTTTCTTGTAATTCTTCTTCTTTGATTTTGGTAAAATATGAATCTAAATCAATAATATCATCACCATTTAAAATACTATTTTCATCAGTAATATAATCCATTTCTAATATGCGACAAGTTGCTAAAATCTCAGCTGCATCTTTGTTTTTTTCTTTGGCATACTCGAATACTTTTAACATCTAATCACCTCCTTGTATTATTTTTTTTAATTCTTCATAAATTTCTTTGGGAATTTCTTGTTCTAAGTGTTTGCTTAATATTTTAGTTTTTTCGGCTTTTTCAATAATTGCTAAGTCTTTTTGCAAATAGGCGCCACGGCCATTGGCTTTTCCTTTTAAATCAATTATAATTTCATTTTCCGGAGTGCGGACAACCCGGATTAGTTCTTGTTTTGGTTTTTTTTCACGTGAAATGACACAGGTGCGCATTGGTATTTTTTTTGGTTTCAAAAAATCACCTCTATTCCATTATTATATTAATTCCTTCTTCACGGGCTTGGGATTGAGATTTAATATCAATTTTATGTTTGGTTAACCGTGATGCTAGACGAACATTAGCGCCTTTTTTACCAATTGCTAATGAAAAGTCTTCATCACTAACAATGACCATTGCTTCTTTTTCATCAGTTACTAAGACGTGTAAGTTTTTAGCGGGTGAAAGAGCGTTTTTAATAAATTCTTCTGGTTTTTTATCATAGCGAATTATATCAATTCGTTCACCGCGCAGTTCTTCAATTATTTTATTGATACGACTTCCACCTTCACCAACACATGAACCGACTGGATCTACATTAGAAGTTTCGGAAAAGACAGCTACTTTAGTGCGATTGCCCGCTTCGCGAGCAACGCTATAAATTAATACTAAACCTTCGTTAATTTCCGGTATTTCTAATTCAAATAAGCGTTTGACAAAACCATAGTGGTTTCTTGATAGTAAAATCAAAGTTCCTTTGGTTCCGGCTTCGACTTTAGTAATATAAGTTTTAATTATTGAGTTCATTTTAATTGTTTCATCAGGAATTATTTCACTTTTGGGCAGGATTCCTTGAATTCGGCCTAAGTCAATATAGTAATTACGAACGTCTTCCATGGTTACTTTACCAACGACTAATTCGCCTTCTTTGTCACCGTATTCAGTATTAATAACATCGCGTTCAGCTTCGCGAATTTTTTGAATTACTACTTGTTTTGCGGTTGAAGCAGCAATTCGACCAAAATCTTTTGGAGTTACTTCTTCTTCTATTGTGTCACCAATTTGAATGTCTTTTTTTAGTTTTTTTGCTTGTTCTAAAGTTAAATGAATTCGTTCATCAAATTCAAGGGGTTTTTTTTCTTTGATTTCTTCGCCTTCAACAGTATGATCAACAACAACTTCAACTAATTCATCTGGATCAACAACCGTTTTATAAGAAAATACTTTTATTTCCCCAGTTTCACGATTAAGATCAACCCGAACGTTAGTTAATGATTTATAGTTTTTTTTATACGCTGAGGTTAATGCTAATTCCATTGTTTCGTAAATGACATCTGCGTCAATTCCTTTTTCTTTGACTAAGTTTTCAATTGCTTCTTTAAATACTTTTGCTTCCATTTTCTACTCCTTTTGAAGCTACGTCTAAAATATAGCTTTCTTCTTTTAATTCTTCTGCTTGATCTAAGATGGGGTTTATTTTTTCGGTTACTTTTACACAGTCATCTAAGGTAACGCCTTTTTCATGGTCGATAATTACTTGGACAAAGGTGTTATGGTCTTCTTGAAAAATATTAATTTCAGCGATTTGATAGTCTAATTCTTCGATTGGTTTAGTTATTAATTTTTTAATTAAAGTTTCATTAATATTTTCGTTTATTTGATTTTCTTTTTTATTTTTTAACATTTTTCCTCCTATTTATAAAGAGTGGACCTACCACTCTTCAACTTTTTCATTATACCATGAATTCATAAAAAAACCAATCATTTGGTTTTATTTTGTTTTGAAAGGTCAAGATAATAAATTTTTTCTTTTTCATCAGTTTCATTTTCTTTTTCTAAAAATAATAAGTATTTATTTAATTGGTGTAATTCGGCTTCTTGGCTTAAATTATTTTTTGAAAAAAGTTTATTACAGTATTTAAATTCACATTCTTTACCAAGGCAATCTTGTGATTCACAATCAGGAATTGATAAGACATCCACATTTTCTTGTTCGCTAAGAATTAATTTTTCAAAAAAGTCAATTAATTGATCTTGTGTTTCACCGAGATCTTGATTTAATTGTTCTCCTTCAGTAATAATTGAAACTAATGCAATATAACCAAAGTTAATTAATTCTTCTTTTGAATATTCTGTTTCGCCTTCTAATAATATTTTTTCAACCCAACGATTTAAAAAGTGCATGTTTTGTTGAACTAAGTAGTTAATGAATTTAGGATTGTGATTTTTTAATTTTTCATCCCAACCATTAACCATAATGTCATTAATCCGATCCATAATATCCCCCTTTCTTTGTTTTTAGATATTTGTATTTTAGCATAAAAGAAAAAAAAAGCAAGCAATTTGCTTGCAATTTGATTATTTTTTTATGGACACGTGCCCCATATTGGTCTTGGTAATGTCCAGGATGTAGCATCCCTATCAAAATAAGAATAATTTTGAACCTTATCCACACACCAACTGCTCAAATCTTGATTAAACAAAGTTGCATCATTAAACATCCAACCCATCATAACAGCATTACCTGTATCCCAACCACCGATATCTTGATTAAATGAGGTGGCACCACTAAACATTGTATTCATACTAATTACATTATTCGTATCCCAATCAGTAATATTACCATTAAAATTACTAGCATTTCTAAACATAAAGGACATATGTAGAATATTAGTTGTATCCCAATTATTTAAATCTTGATTAAAATTAGTAGCGTTACTAAACATATTCTTTGTGGCCAAAATATTAGAACTTGCTTCATCAAAAAAATTAGAAGCAGAAAAAGTTTCCACATTAGTATAAGCAAACATTTTAGGCGCTGAACGCAAGCCAAATGAAACTGGAATCGGAGTTAATATATCATTTAGTTTGGTTGGTGTAGTTTCACTAACACATTCCTCATTAATTTTAAAAGTACAAAATGATACTTGTGAAGCAGTCCCATCTAACGTTATTTCATATGTTCCAGCATTTGCATAGCTATGATTGGCTTGATAATTACCTAATTGATTTAATACTGTATTTTGACCATCACCCCAATATATTGTTAAATTGGGATTATTGATTAAAAAATTAAAATTATCACCATTTGATGGTATTGTTACTTCAAAAGTCCACGCCCCTCCTGAAGGAGTTCCAAAAAGCCCATCACATGTTCCCCAAATTGGTTTTGCTAAAGACCAACCACTAGCATTATCATCAAAATTTACAGGAATGTTAAGAAGATTTCCAACACACCAATCACTTAGATTTTGATTAAATGCGGTGGCATCAGAGAACATATAATCCATATCAGTAACAACACTAACATCCCAACCACTTATATCTTGATTAAAAGAAGTTGCCCCTTGAAACATTCCACAACCACTAGAACAATGACCAAAGTTTGTCACACTACCCATCTCAATCACACTACTTGTGTCCCAATCACTTATATCCTGATTAAATGAGCTAGCACCACGAAACATACTTTGCATGTCTATTACATTACTGGTATCCCAACCACCGATATCTTGATTAAACAAAGTTGCATCATTAAACATCCAACCCATCATAACAGCATTACCTGTATCCCAACCACCGATATCTTGATTAAATGAGGTGGCACCACTAAACATACCTTCCCCTGAACCCCAACCTCCAGGTCCAGAAAAGTATTGCACATTACTAACATCCCAACCACTTATATCTTGATTAAATGAGGTGGCACCACTAAACATACCTCTCATACTTGTTACATTACTAACATTCCAACCACTTATATCTTGATTAAATGATATTGCAGCACTAAACGCGCTAATCATATCTGTCACATTACTAACATCCCAACCACTTATATCTTGATTAAACGCACTAGCAATAGAAAACATCCCGCTTATATTAGTTAAATTACTCGTATCCCAATCGCCAATATCTTGATTAAAATAATAACTACGATAAAACATGTATTGGGTATTTGTTACATTACTGGTATCCCAACCGCCAATATCTTGATTAAAAACATTATTATCATAAAACATTGCAGCCATATTTGTTACACTACTTGTATCCCAGCCACCGATATCTTGATTAAATGTTTTATTGCAAGCGAACATTTCACTCATATCAGTGACACTACTTGTATCCCAGCCACTTATATCTTGATTAAAATTATTTGATCCTGTTTCACACATTAAACCGCTCATATCTGTTACATTACTGGTATCCCAGCCACCAACATTCCAATTTGCTGTTGCTGCTCTATTATAATAAAATAACCAACTCATATCTGTCACACTACTCGTATCCCAATTACTAAGGTCTTGTGTAAAAGAGTCTAAAGACATTAAAGTTCCACTCATATTTGTTACATTACTAATATCCCAACCACCAATATTTTGATTAAATGCAGTAGCAAAAGCAAACATCGAGCTTATGTCTGTTACATTGCTCATATCCCAACCGCCTATATCTTGATTAAAGGAACTGGCATAAGAAAACATCGAACTCATATTAGTTACACTACTTGTATCCCAGCCACCGATATCTTGATTAAAGGAAATTGCACGAGTAAATAATAAACTCATATTATCTACATTGCTAAGATTCCAATTGCCAATATCATGATTAAAGTTTTGAGCACGATAAAACATTCCGGTCATATTACGAATATTTCCACTTGCTTCATCAAAAAAATCAGTTGAGCTAAATTCTTCAACTACAATATTTACAAACATCATTTCCGTTGTAATTAAGCCAAATTCAATCGGAATTGGCGTTAAAATATCCGTTAATTTTTGCGGGGTCACATCATTCAGGCAACTATAAGCCCAAGGTAATGAATCAGGTTTCTCAAATTCACAAAAAGTCACTTGATTGGCAATTCCATCCAATGTAATTTCATACGTTCCCGCGGTTGTATATTCATGTTCAACATAAAGATTACCTAAATAACTAACTTCTTCACTACTGTCATCACCCCAATCAATAATTAGATTAGGATTTTTTAAACCAAATTTAAAATTATCACCATTTTCAGGAATATCTACTTCAAAAGTCCAACTGCCACCGCTGGCAACAAAACAAAACCCATCATACTCAGTTATCTGAACTTCTGAATCATGAAAATATTTTATTGCACACCACTGATCATTATGAACCGCCATTGCTACTTCACATTTATCATTAACTAAAACATGACCGCCTGTTGGACCTCGACCAGAAAAAGATAATGTTTCACCTTCAATTGGTTCAACCATTTGCTCACCATTTTCAAAAGTATAGGTTCTTTCATACAATCCCATATCACTAGCTTGATGATTATAACAATCATTTTCAGCAGTTCTTGCTATTCCTCTAGCACTTGCTTCAAACGCTCCTTTTCTTGCATCATTAATTACGTTTAAAATTATAGGCATTACAATTAATAATATAATTGCTAAAATTACTATTACTGCTAGTAACTCAATTAATGTAAATCCTTTTTTCTTAAAATAATTTAATTTTCTCATTCTTTTACCTCTCCTTATTCTTTTTAATTATACCATCCCCCCCGAATAAGCAAGGGGGCTGTGTGAATTTAGGTTTATTTACCTTCTATATTTATAATTATACTATATTTTTTTAATTAGTTAAACGATAAAAATTAATTGATGGACGGTTAAATAACCGAAAATTAATAATTGAATTACCAATGCCTGATGAAACAAACATTTCAGTATTACCAAATTGATAATGTTCATCATAATATTCTTGGGCGCCTTTTGGCAAAAAAATTGGTCCGATAATTGGAAGCCTTACTTGACCACGATGTGAATGACCAGCTAAGATTAAATCAAAATCAGGATGGTTAAAATCAGCAATATAATCGGGCTCGTGGAGGATTAAGATTTTGTATGTTGATTCTGTTTCTTCTAAAAAATCATAAAAAGAATTTAATTTTATTTTAGGTGGATCTTGGTCTTCTAAATTTGAACTCATGCCATGAATAATAATTGGCTTTTTTTCTTGTTGATAAATTAATTCTGTTTTATCATCTAAAAGAATAAAACCACTTTTTTCAATAATTTCTGTAAAATATTGATATTCTAAATCATGATTACCACTAATTGCATATTTTCCTAGTTTTGCTTCTAATTGACTTAATTTAGAAATTAAATGTTCTTGTTCTTCTTTTTCTAAATCATCTTCAATTAAATCACCAGTAAAAACAATTACATCCGGATTTAATTGATTTATTTTAGTCACCACTTTTGCTATTTTATTTTCATTTAAAAATTTACCATAATGAAGGTCTGAAAAATGAACTATTTTTAAACCCGTAAAATGACTTGGTAGATTCTCGCTTTTAACTTGATATTCTTTGACAAATAAACCTTTCGTCCCAATAAAGCGGCTATATAATAAAAAAGAAATAAAAATTACTAATAAAGCAATACCTATAGCTATTAAAATAGTTTTCAAGAAATCACCCCATTACCAAAAAAAATCACAAAAGTTTGTAAGGCTAAAACAATCCCATTATGTAAAAAATGCATCGCGATTGGTACATAAAGATTTCTTGTTTCATAAAGTGCTAGTGCAAAAGCAAAACCAGGAATTGCATAAGGAATAATAAATAAAAATTGATGCCAACTACTTGCTCCTAAAACATGAACTAAACCAAAAGCTAAACCCGAAGCTAAAACAAAAACATATTTATTGCGAAAAAGATAGAAAAAGCCCCCCCGAAAAACTAATTCTTCAATTAAGGGTGCAAAAATAACGACTGAAATATAAATATAAATTGGACTGGCACTAAACATTTCCCGAATCACTTGTTCATTTTCGGCAATTTCAGTATCACCAGTAAAAATTAAAATTAAGTTACTAACCATCATTATTCCTAGCGCAATTAACCAATAGGGCAGGTATTTACGAAAATATTGATGATGATTTTTTTGTAAATCATGCCAATTTTTAACTAACATTGGTTTTAAAAGTAACATACAAAAAGCAATAATTGCCATCATTGATAACCCGGAAATTAGATTAATGACAAAATTAGATAAATCATAATTTGTTAAATGATTAATTAAATCATTACGATAGACACTTAACAAAAAGAAAGATACTATTATTATAAGACCAATAAAAATCTCTTGAATTCTTTTGCTATTCATATTTCACCTCAACATTCTAATTATATCATAAAAAAAGTGCTTAATTAAGCACCTTTTCAACATTAGCAAGTAATTTCTCTTTGCCTAACAGATAAATAGTATCCGGTAGTTCTGGTCCATGCATTTGACCACTTACAGCAATCCGAATTGGCATATACAGCCCCTTGCCCCGGACATTTAATTGTTCGCCTACTTGTTTAATTAATTGGCTAATTTCAGTTACTTCCCACTGATCTAAATTAGTAATTTGTTCAACAAAGGCTTTTATTACTTTATTAGCCTCTTCTTTATTTTCTTCTAAAAAGGCTTTGGCATCACTAGTTATTTGATAATCTTCATGGAAAAACATTTCTGTAATTGCAATAATTTCTTGACCATAACTTAAATGATTTTGATGAATTTTAATTAAATGTTTTGCCCATTTTTGATCTATTTTACCATATTCTTTTTCTAAAAAAGGATAAACTAAAGCAACTAATTCAGTTAACGATAATTTTTTTATATAATGCGCATTAACCCATTGTAATTTTTTTAAATCATATTTAGCAGGTGCTTTATTAATTCTTTTAGGATCAAATTCTTTAATTAATTCTGGTAAAGAAAATATTTCTTTGGTTGATTCTGGTTTCCATCCTAATAAAACTAAATAATTAACAACTGCTTCTGCTAAATAGCCCTGTTCATATAGTTCCATAAATGAAACTGCACCATGTCTTTTGCCAAGTTTGCGCCCATTTTCATCAACAACCATTGGCAAGTGGATATAAACTGGTTTTGGAAAGCCTAATGCTTCATATAGTAGATTATATTTAGGGGTTGCGGTTAAATATTCATTCGCCCGAATAACATGGGTTATCTTCATTAAATGATCATCAATAACATTAGCAAAATTATAAGTTGGATAACCATCTGATTTGATTAAAATTTGATCTTCTAATAAATTGTTTTGAAAAGTCATTTTTCCATAAACTAAGTCTTCGTAAACAACCGTTCCGGTTTTCGGAATTTTTTGTCTAATGACTGGTTTTTGTTTTTGCTTGTTACTTTCAATTTCGCTTTCACTTAAACCACGACAAAATCCATCGTATAAAAAGGGAACTTTTTTTGCTTCCGCTTCCCTACGTAGTTTTTCTAATCTTTCGCTGGTACAAAAACAATAATAAGCATCGCCTTGTTCGACTAATTGTTCAGCATATTTGGGGTAGATATCAAGTCTTTCGCTTTGAATGTAAGGTCCATAGTCACCAGGATTAAGTGGTCCTTCATCAAAAGTAATGCCACATATTTTAAGGGTGTCATAAATAAATTCAAGCGCTCCTTCGACTTTTCTTGTTTGATCAGTGTCTTCAATTCTTAAAATAAATTCACCTTGGTCTTTTTTGCAAATTAAATAAGCGAAAATTGCACTTCGCAAATTTCCAACATGCATCATACCAGTTGGAGATGGAGCAAATCTAGTCCTTATTTTCATTTTATCGCCTCATTTCTTGTCAATGCTTAATACTTCTAAAAAAGCATTTTCGGGAATTTCAACATTACCAACCATTTTCATCTTTT
>PWIL01000127.1 GCA_003560455.1 Mollicutes bacterium | reverse complement strand
TGAAGAAAAAGTTTTTCAAGCTCTTACTTTAAGGCGAGGATATACCACTGAACAAATCCAAAAAAAAGTTGATTTATCTATTAGTGAACTTTTGCAAACTTTATCTATTTTGGAAATAAAATCCTTAATTGTTTTTGAAAAAGATAAATATTATAAAATTTTTAAATAAAAATTCTTGAAAAAGTTTGGGAATGAGTTTTTTAAATTGTTGTTTTTAAGGGGAAAGAGTGAAGTTTTGTTTTTGATTGGGGATTTTAAAAAATAAATACAGTAAAAAAACCCCTTCATATTTTTACTAATCTATTTAAAAATAAATTTATTTCCCTGTGAATTTTGAAACAAATCGGGTGAACCAATTATGAGTAATTTGTTTTTGTTTTTGAGGAGCTTTTTTTTCATTCATTTTTTTGATGATTTTTTCTTCTTCATCATAACAAGCGCTTCTGAAATCCACTACTTTCCCATCTTCAGTATCTAATTTTTCTAAACTCTCCATTTTATTACATTCTTCTATAAATTTGTCCTCTTCAAGTTGAGGATAAATGTAATCATCAAAAACTTCTTTTGCTTCTTTTGCGTTTCCTTTAAGTCCTTGATTGTTGCCTGATTGTTTTTTATTATTTTGATTAACCATTATTTTAGTATATCATAAAATTCCTATTGATTCAATAATTATTATATCAAATGTCTAATTTTTTAGAAGAAAAAGAAGAAAAATCATTAGCTTCTTATGCTGTAAAAAGTAAATTTAGCAAAGGAAGAAAAAATAAAGAATCTTTTTCAGGTAAACGGCTTTGTTTTCAAAGAGATAGAGATAGGATTATTCATTCAAAAGCTTTTAGGCGACTTGATCAAAAAACTCAAGTTTTTACAGCAGGAAAAGGAGATCATTTTAGAACTAGATTGACTCATACTTTAGAGGTTTCTCAAATTAGCAGAGATTTAGCTAATCAATTAAAATTAAATGAAAATTTATGTGAAGCAATTGCTTTAGCTCATGATCTTGGTCATCCGCCTTTTGGTCATGCTGGAGAAGAAACATTAAATGAAATAATGCAGAAATTTAATAAAAATTTTGAACATAATCAACAAAGTAAATTAGTAGTTGAAAAATTAGAAAAAACTCATCCTGATTTTGATGGATTAAATTTAACAATAGAAGTTTTAGAAGGTTTAATGAAACATCAAACTGCCTGGGATCAAGAAGGAATAAAATTTGAAAAAGCTGCTCATCTTGAAGCTCAAGTAGTTAATTTAGCAGATGAAATTGCTTATAGTAATCATGATATAGATGATGGGCTTCGTTCTGGAATTATTAATTTAAAACAATTAAGAAAACTTAATTTATGGATAGATAGTGAAAATTTAGTAATTAAAAAATTTGGGGAGGGGTTAGATGAAGATGTTTTAATTTCTAGAACTATTAGTCAGCTTATGTCTTTAATGATTGAAAATTTAATTAAAAACACAAAAAATAATTTAAAAATTAATAAAATAAAAACTTTAGAAAATGTTCGTGATTTTCAAGGAGTTTTAGTTGAATTTAATAAAGAAATGGCAAAAAAAATTAAAGAACTTAGAGTTTTTTTATATCAAAATTTTTATTTACATCCTGAAATAAACAATATAAATGAAAAAGGGAAAAATATGATTAAAAAAATCTTTAATTATTATTATAATAATTTTGAAAAATTGCCTAAAAATTTCTCAAAAGATAAAAATAAAGAAGAAACAATTAAAAATTATATTGCAGGAATGACAGATAGATTTTTAAAGAAAGAATATGCTAATATAAAAATATAAAAAAATTATAAAATATGATTTGTGTAAAATGCCAACATAAAAATACTAGAGTTTTAGATTCTCGTGAAACTGCAGGCCAAAAAGCTATTCGTAGACGAAGAGAATGTGAAAAATGCAAATATCGTTTTACTACTTTTGAAAGAGTAGAAAACACTAATTTTATAGTTATAAAAAAAGATGGGAGCAGGGAAAACTATGATCGTGGAAAATTAGAAAAAGGAATTTGGAAATCATGTGAAAAAAGAAAAGTTACTCAAGAACAAATCACTCAACTTTTAAATAATTTGGAAGAAGAATGGGGAGGAAAAGGAAAAGAAATCCCCAGCAAAGAAATTGGTAAAAAAATAATGGATGCTTTAAAAGAATTAGATGAAGTCGCATATATTCGTTTTGCTTCTGTTTATAGGCAATTTAAAGATTTAGAAAGTTTTCAAAAAGAGTTGGAATCTCTTTCTCCAAAAAATTAATAAAAAAATTTTAACTATTATGATTTGAATTTTTTTTAACGAAAGCAAGCCCCTGAATTTAATTAAATAGTAATTCGAGAGCATGGGGGATGATTTTTCGAACTTATGTTCGCCAAAAAGGCTCGCTAAATACAGTCCGAAAAATATCCCCTATACTCTCTTATAATTAAAAAGATAAGAATTTTCTTATTCTAACTTGTCAGCAAATTTCAAATAAAATCTTCTATCTAAAATCATATTTTTTCTATATACTAAAAATCCAAATAATTTTTACTAATATGTCTGATATTTTAAAAAATCTTAATGAAAAACAAACAGAAGCAGTAACTCATTTTACTGGACCTTTACTTGTTGTTGCAGGAGCAGGAAGTGGGAAAACTCGTGCTTTAACTCATAGAATTGCTTATTTAATAAAAGAAAAAAATATAAAACCTTGGAATATTTTAGCTGTAACTTTCACAAATAAGGCAGCTGGAGAAATGAAAAAAAGAATAACTAAACTTTTATCAAAATCTGATGAAATGGCTGTTGCAGAAGGTTTTGGAGATTTAATTTCTGCTGGGGAACTTATTTCTGAAAGTTCTTTGCCTACTATTGGGACTTTTCATTCTATTTGCGTAAGAATTTTAAGAAAAAATATTCATTTATTAGATTTTGAAAATTCTTTTGTTATTTATGATACTGCTGACCAATTAATTTTAATGAAAAGAATAATGGAATCTTTGCAAATGGACCCTAAAAAAATAATTCCAAAAGCTATTTTATCTCATATTTCTAATGCTAAAAATCAACTTCTTACTTCAGAAGAATATTCAAAATATAGTGGAGATTATTTTACAGATAAAGTTGCAAAAATTTATCCTCATTATCAATCTGCATTAAAAGCAAATAATGCTTTAGATTTTGATGATATTATTATGCAAACAGTAAATTTATTTAAAAAATTTCCTGATATTTTAGATCAATATCAAGAAAAATTTAAATTTATTTCAGTTGATGAATATCAAGATACAAATAAAGCTCAATATATTTTAATAAAAATGTTAGCTGAAAAATATCAAAATATTTGTGTTATTGGCGATACAGACCAAAGTATTTATGGTTGGAGAGGAGCTAGTGTCCAAAATATGTTAGATTTTGAAAGAGATTATCCAGATTTAAAAATTGCGATTTTAGAACAAAATTATCGGTCTACTAAATTTATTCTTGATAGTGCAAACTCTGTTATTTCAAAGAATACTCAAAGAAAAGAAAAAAAATTATGGACTGTGAAAGAAGAAGGAGAGAAAATAAAACATTGGTTATCAGATAATGAAAGACATGAAGCTGAAATGATTGTTCAAGAAATAATTAATATTTTAAATTCTTATGAATATCCAAATTATAATGAATTTACTATTCTTTATAGGACAAATGCGCAATCTCGTGTTTTAGAAGAAGTTTTTTTAAGATATGGAATCCCCTATAGAATTATTGGAGGAATTAAATTTTATGATAGAAAAGAAATTAAAGATATTATTGCTTACTTAAGATTTATCCAAAATCCAAATGACACAGTTAGTTTAATGAGAATTATTAATACTCCTGCAAGAAAAATTGGGAGTAAAACATTAGAATCAATTCATAAATTTTCTATATGTAATAATTTATCTTTTTTTAATTCTATGTTGCTTGCCAATGAAATTGATGGGATTTCTTCAAGTAAAGCAATAGCAATTGAAGATTTTATAAAAAAAATTAAAGAATTACAAAAATTAAATACAGAACTTTCTGCTTCTGGAATGATAAAAAATGTTTTATCTACATCTGGTTATAAAAAAATGCTAAATGATGGAAGTGTAGAAAATGAAGCAAGATTAGAAAATATATCTGAATTAATTTCTGTTGCTCATAAATATGATAATTTGGAACCAGGTTTGTCTTTAAATATTTTTTTAGAAGAAGTAAGTTTAATTTCTGATGCAGATACTATAAATGAAAAAATAAATGCAGTTAATTTTATGACTGTTCATTCTGCAAAAGGATTAGAATTCCCTTATGTTTTTATTGCTGGACTTGAAGAAGGAATTTTTCCTCATAACAGAAGTTTAATGGACCCTACTGAATTAGAAGAAGAAAGACGACTTATGTATGTTGCTATGACAAGAGCAATGGATAGATTATATCTTTTACATGCTAGATCTCGTATGTTATATGGTGAATCAAAATCTAATGCGCCTTCTCAATTTTTAGCTGATATTTCTGAAGATTTAGTAGAATCTAATTTTGGAGGACATGGCGCAAGATCTCATATATCTATAAATGAAATTGGGAAAACTCCTATCCCTTTAGAAGAAGAAGAAAATACAATTTTTATTAATAATTTTTCTGTTGGAGATAAAATTAAACATAAAACTTTTGGATCTGGAGTAATAGTAGATATTCTTGGTGAAGTTGCTACAATAGCTTTTGAGGATTCTAAAATTGGAGTTAAAAAAATTGCATTAAGCGTAGCGCCATTAGAAAAAATTTAATAAAGTATAATTATGAAAATATTATTTATAGGAGATATTTTTGGAAGAGCAGGAAGAGATATTATTAAAAAATTACTTCCTGAAATAAAACAAGAATTAAAACCAGATTTAGTAATTGCAAATGCAGAAAATCTAACAAATGGGAGTGGTTTTTCTTATAAACATATTCAAGAAATGAAAAAAGCTGGAATAGATTTTTTTACTTCTGGAAATCATGTTTGGTCTAATAAAGATGGTGTTCAACATTTAGATGACAAGACATTTCCTGTTTTGCGTCCTGCAAATTATCCTCCAGGTGTTGCTGGAAGAGGCTCTGAAATAGTGAAAGTTGGGAGGAAGAAAGTTTTAGTTGTAAATTTGATGGGAAGATCTTTTATAAGAAAACACTTTGATTGTCCTATGCGAACAATGGATGATATTTTAGAAAAATATAAAAAAGAAAAACTTTCAGCTATTTTTGTAGATTATCATGCAGAAACTACTGCTGAAAAATATGCCTTAGGTTATTATTTAGATGGTAAAGTAAGTGCTGTAATTGGAACTCATACTCATGTCCCTACTGCTGATGCTCATATTTTGGCGAAAGGAACTGCATATATTACTGATGCAGGAATGACTGGACCTTTTGAATCTGTAATTGGAGTAAAAAAAGAAATTGTTTTAGAAAAATTTTTAACTCAAATTGATAAAAAACACGAACCAGAAACTAAAGGCAAAAAAGTTTTTAGTGGAGTTATAATTGAAATTGACGAAAAGACTAAAAAAGCATTAAATATAAAACATGTCCTTAAATTTTCGTAATAAAAAACAACATAATTATTTTCTTTATTTTTTAATAGCTATTTTAAGCTTTATATTAGGATGGCAATTAACAAATATTGGTGTTTTAAGTTTAAGTGAAGCAAAAATTGCAATTCCTTCTGAAGAAATAGAATCAGTAGATATCTTAAAAAAAGATAATATTTCTGATATGAAACTTTTTTGGACTATTTGGGACGAATTAGAAAAAAAATATGTAGATAAAGAAGTATTAGAAAATGAAGAAATGATTTATGGGGCTATTCGTGGAATGGTTGATGCTTTGCAAGACCCATATACAGTTTTTATGACTCCTGAAGAAAGTGAAAATTTTGCTCTTAGTTTAGATGGGAAATTAGAAGGGATTGGAGCTGAATTAACAATCAAAAAAGAAGAATTAACTATTGTGACTCCATTAAGAAAAAGCCCTGCGGAAAAATCTGGGCTTCTTCCCGGAGATATTGTTTATAAAATTGATGGCAAATTAACAACAGATATGAATTTAATTCATGCTATTATGAGTATTCGTGGAGAAAAAGGAACAACTGTAACTTTAACAATAATTAGGGAAGGATTGGATAATCCTTTTGATGTTTCAATTGTAAGAGATACAATTGATATTGAAAGTGTTACAGTAGAAAAATTGGATAATAAAATTGTTTATTTAAGTGTTAATCAGTTTAATGATAAAACAAATGAAGAATTTAGAAGGGCAATTTCTGAAATGCTTTTGAAGGAACCTCGTGGGGTTATTATTGATTTGCGTTTTAATGGAGGTGGGTATTTAGATATTGCTGTTGAGCTTTCTTCTTATTTATTGCCATCAGATTTAACTGTTGTTTCTATTTTTGAAAGAGGGAAAAAAGAACAAGTTTTAAATACAAATAATAATGTAAAATTACTAAATGTTCCTCTTGTTGTTTTAGTTAATTCAAGTAGTGCCTCTGCTTCTGAAATAGTTGCAGGAGCGATTCAGGATCATTCTAGGGGAATTATTATTGGAGAAAATACTTTTGGGAAAGGAACTGTTCAAGAATTAGAAAATTTTGCTGATGGTTCAAGTCTTCGGCTTACTATTGCAAGATGGTTCACTCCTTCTGGAAGAGATATTGATGAAGTTGGGATTACTCCCGATATTATTGTAAAAATTACTGATGAAGATAGAGAAAACGAATTTGATTCACAAAAAAATGCCGCAATAGAGTATTTGTTGGGGAGGTGAGTGAGAAAAAATGGGAATATAAGTGGGTTTTTTTAGCTTTTTTTAGGTCAATTTGCATAGTTGTTTTAAAATGAGTAAAATTGAATTAGTTTTTATTGGAATAAAATTATAATTTTGGGGATTTGTAGAATTGGACGATGAAAGGGAATAGTTCGTATAATAATGAGTTATGCGTAATAGCGAAAAGCCAAAAAATTTCAATTTTTTGATATTTTCTGGCAATTTGTTATTGCGTGGTCGGCGTAACTATGGTATTATTATCATGTATTTTAATCACTAACTAAAAAAATTATGGGAAATCCTGAAATGGGTGGCTTTCACCCCGAAGAAAAAAAACTAGACCACGGCGAATATTTAGGGAGCACTGAAAAAGTGGAAATAAGATTAACGGATAGCAATAGAGACGATGTTTTGCAGCAATTGGTTGAAGATAACCCGAATCTTGTTCAAACGGTTTTTGTGAGTCAATCTTTTGATGGTGGAAAAACAATGTATGGTTATCATGATCAATGGAATGCGGAAGAAAGAAAAGATGTGGTAGGAGCCGCAAAACATCTCGCGGAACTAAACAAAGATGGTGGACCAGCGGAACAAGCCACCTTTTATGTACACGTTCAAAAATACGAAAAACCGCAAGAATAACAAATTGCCAGAAAAAATATGACCGCCCTTCGGGACGGTCATTGCTTTTCGCTACAACGCATAACAAAGTGTATGCGGTTCGGGCTTTCCCCGAAAGCCCTCACCCAAATTGAAAAACCCCGCTCTTTTTGATACAATTAAATCAAGGTAGCGGGGTTTTTCAACTTCGCATACACTTGAACGTTAGGTGAAATTGAGAAAAGGCAACAAGACATTATTGAGCAGGATTTTATTTCGATTGATTTATAAATATCTGTTAATCTATCAATACTATTATGAAAACATCTAAAGGTTTCGCGAGCGACAATTACTCAGGAACACATCCAAAAATTCTTGAGGCAATTCAAAAAGCAAATTTGGGACACGCCAGTGCCTACGGAAATGATGAATACACAGCAAAAGCGGTTAAAAAATTCAAGGAACATTTTGGCAAAGACGTCGATGTTTACTTTGTCTATAACGGCACTGGCGCAAATGTTTTGGGACTCAAAACTGTAACCGAGTCATTCAATTCAATTATTTGTGCAGAAACAGCTCATCTTAATGTCGATGAATGTTGTGCTCCAGAAAAATTCACCGGATGCAAGTTGCTCACAGTACCAACAAATGATGGCAAAATTTCTGTAGAAAAACTGAAACATCATGTTTATGGATTTGGCGACCAACATCATGCCCAGCCAAAAGTGATTTCTATTACTCAACCAACAGAGTTAGGCACGCTTTACACGTTAAAAGAAGTCAAGGAGCTGGTCGATTATGCTCACAAAAATAATATGCTTTTGCATGTTGATGGTGCTCGTTTATCAAATGCAGCAGCAAGTTTGAATAAGTCTCTGAAAGAAATCACTTTTGACTTAGGTGTAGATGTACTTTCATTTGGCGGGACAAAAAACGGCATGATGTTTGGCGAGGCGGTTATTTTCCGAAAAAAAGAACTATCAAGAGATTTTGCCTTTATCAGAAAACAAGGGATGCAGCTTGCATCCAAAATGCGTTTTATCTCCTCTCAATTTGAAGAGCTATTATCCAATGATTTGTGGCTCAAAAACGCACAACATTCAAACAAGATGGCAAAAACATTAGCTGATGAAGTCAAAAACATTCCTAAGATCAAGATTACTCAAAAAGTAGAAGCAAGTGGAGTTTTTGCCATCGTCCCAAAACAATACGTCCCAAATTTGCAAGAAGAGTATTTCTTCTATGTTTGGAATGAGCAAATTTCAGAAGTAAGATGGATGTGTTCCTTCGACACAACAGAAGATGATATTCGTGATTTTGTCGCTCTTCTAAAAAAGATAGTGAAATAAAATCCTGCAATTTATTATGAGTTGCCTTTTCTCAACTCTCGCCAGCCCTCCGGGACGTTGCACTCTGGCTCGGCCTTCGGCGCGCCTAACACCGAGTATCTGGTTCCGCTACGCTCCACCCAAATTGCTATCGCAACTTCAGATACACGCAAACGTTGTGGTAAAATGCCAGCCAAACACTATGATAAAAATTAAAAAATTCAAAAAGGGTGACGAGCGAAAACTTTCCTATCTTAGTAGAAAATGCATTGTTTTAATAAACAGCAAAGATATAACCAAAAAAGAAACTGCAATTTTATACAACCATTTCACTCCAGGTCGCTTTATTCAAGATGCCAAACGTTTTAAAATCTATGTTGCAGAATATAATAATAAAATTGCAGGAACTGCCACCTTTGATGAAGGCTGGATTCGTGCTGTTTTTGTTAATCCTATTTTTCACGAAAAAGGAATTGGCAAAGAACTTATGATGCATTTAGAAAAAATAGCAAAAAAGTTTGGTTTTCGCTCTGTCAACCTTAAATCTAGTCCTTTTGCAAAAAATTTTTACAATAAAATAGGCTATAAAAAAATAAAAGACATTAAAGGAGAAGTAGGACATATGATTTTGATGAAAAAGAAACTTTAATAGTTTGGCGGGCACATCACACAACAAACACTATGTGTCTACGCTCCTTTTAGTTGTTTTGTTTATATTTATTGGTGGGAATGTTTTTTAGGTGATATTATATTGTTAGTGAATATGGCATAGTGTTGGACGTTATGCGAAATGGCGACAACTAAAAATAACATTTAAAATTTTCCTTCTATGACAGAGATCGTATATTTAGCAGATCATCCTGAACATATCCACACCATAGCTGAATGGATATACAATCAATGGGCTGATAAAAGCAAAAAGACTTTAAATGAAGTTATAGAAAGTTTTAAAAAACGGTGTGTTAAAAATAAAATCCCACTTACTCTCATTGCGCTCGCCGATAATGAGTGTGTTGGCACTGTTACAATTTACAAAAATGACCTTAAAACAAGAAAAAATTTAGAGCCATGGCTCGGCTCGCTTTATGTTCTTCCTTCACATCGTAAAAAAGGTGTTGGTGAAAAATTAACTAACCAAGTGATAGAGATTTTAAAACAGTTAGGATTTGAAAAAGTTTATTTGAGGACAGAAGAAAAAGCAGATTACTATTCCAAAAGGGGATGGAATTTTATTTTTAATGCTCAGGATGAAAAAGGAATTGAAACAAAGGTATTCGCATTTCAACTTTGAAAATTTTAAACATCGTACAACAGAAAATATATCTGCAGTCATACTTCATTCCGCTCCGCGGAACTACTTATAACAGCAGATATCCGAAATTTCTTTTCGCAAACCCTTGGAAATTTGCTACAATAAACTTCGTATTATCCGCGCACGTTGTATGACATATTTTGATGGTAATAAAAAACGAATGTTTTAAAAACTTTTATTAATATACAAAATTATTATGAAAACAGTAGGAATAATTGGAGGTCTTGGACCAGAAACAACATCAGAATTTTACCTAGATATAGTTTTTTCAAGTTATAAAAAAACTAAAAAAGCAAGACCTGGAATTATTATCGCCAGCGTCCCTTTACCTTACAAAATTGAGGAAGAATTGATAATGCACAACGAAAATCCTAAAAGATATATCTCTTTTTTAGTCAATGAAGCAAAGAGACTTGAAAAAGCTGGGGCTGATTTTATTGTAATGCCATGTAATTCTTTGCATGTTTTCATTGAAGAAATTAGAAACTCTGTTGATATCCCTGTCTTAAGTATTATTGAAGAAACAGTAAAATTTCTTAAGAAAAATAATTTTAATAAGGTGGGGATTGTTTCTACCTCTGCCACAATTCAGAATAAATTATATGAAAACGCTTTTAGAAAAGCTGGAATTAAATATGAAACACCTGATAATTTTCAACAAGCAAAAATGGGTAAATTTATTTTAAATTTGGTCACTGGACAACAAAAAAATAGAGATCGCGAAGATCTTATTCAAATTATTAACAACTTTGAAAAGAAAAATGTAGATTGTGTCGCACTTGCTTGTACTGACCTACAATTATTAATTCCCAAACATCCAACTTTAAAAATATTTGATACTATGAAAATATTTGTAGACGCAACTGTTGAATATTTATTGAAATAAAATTTTTAAAATTGCCCTCACCTATAATCCAAAAGCTCTTTTTGACATTCCCTCTTAAAAATGGTAAAATTAATAGATAAATAATAAGGTTTTATCTGAATTCCTGAAAATTATATAAAAACACGAAAAAACAAATTCCCAAAAAACCCAAAAACAACAAAAAACCAGAAATTCCTAAAAAAATAAAAATAAAAATAAAATGCCCATAGATAATAAATTACTTGCTGATTCTTTATTAAAAAAATCACTAATAAAAGAAGACTCTCTAAAGTCTTTACTTGAAGTTTCTAAAAATCAGAAAACTCCTTTAGAAGATGTTCTTTTTGAAAGAGGAATTGTTTCTGAGGATAAACTTGGAGAATTAATTGCAAGTTTATACAAAATTCCTTTTATAAAACTTCCAGATAGAAAAATTCCTGATAATTTATTACGAATAGTTCCTTATGCAATGGCTTCAACACAATCTGTTCTTCCTTTTTCTATTGATGGGAATAAACTAAATTTAGCTATAAACAATCCACATAATTATGAATTAATAAATTTTATAGAAAAGAAAAGTGGACTTATAGTAGAGCCGTATTATGCAACGAAGAAAAATATAAAAGCTACCTTGAAAAGTTATAACAGCGATGTAAATGAAAAATTTACAAAGCTTTTGAAGGGAGCTTTAAAAGATCTTTCAAAAATAGAATCTTTAAAAGATGCAGCTAAAATTTTAGATACAATTATTCTTTTTGCTTTTCAAAATAATGCTTCTGATATTCATATAGAACCACACAAAAATTTTATAATTGTTAGATATCGGGTAGATGGGATTTTGCAAACAATTGCTGAACTTCCATTAGAAATTTTATCTCTTTTAATTACAAGAATTAAAGTTTTAGCAAATCTTAAAACAGATGAACACAGAGCTGCGCAAGATGGGCGTTTTAAAATAGAATTAGAAGCAAATGAAATAACTATGCGTGTTTCAATTCTTCCAACTTATGAAGGAGAAAAAGCTGTTTTGCGTCTTTTAAGTTCTATTAATCAAGACTTAAATATTGAATCTCTTGGATATTCAAAACATAATTTGCAATTAATTCATAATAATATTTTGAAAACTAGTGGAATTATATTAATTACAGGACCAACTGGTTCTGGGAAAACCACAACTATGTATTCTGTATTAAAACTTTTGAATTCTCCAGAAATTAATATTTCTACAATTGAAGATCCAATTGAATATAGACTAGAAGGTGTAAATCAAATACAAGTTAATCCAAAAACAAATTTAACTTTTGCTGCTGGATTAAAATCTTTGCTTAGACAAGACCCAGATATTTTAATGGTTGGGGAAATTCGTGATACGGAAACTGCTGGGATTGCTATTAATAGTGCATTAACGGGACATCTTGTTTTAGCTACTTTGCATACAAATGATGCTGCCTCTACATTACCTCGTCTTATAGATATGGACATTGAACCATTTCTTGTTTCAGCAACAGTTCAATTAATTGTAGCTCAAAGACTTGTTCGTAAAATTTGCAAAAATTGTAAAAAAGAATACAAATTGACTATTGACCAAATCGCTTCATTAGGCCAAAAATTCAATTTAGACGTAGATTTAAAAAAATTAATTTCAGAATTAAATAAAGGCTCTGAAATAACTTTTTATAAAGGGGACGGATGTTCTGAATGTAATGATAGTGGATTTAAAGGAAGAATTTCTATTGCTGAAGCAATTTCTATTACTGATGAAATTAGGAAATTAATTCTTGATAATAAATCTCCTAAAGACATTGAAGACCAAGCAAAAAAACAAAATATGATTCCTATTTTTGTAGATGGATTAACTAAAGTTCTTGAAGGAAATACAACAATAGAAGAAGTTTTACGAGTGATGCGTTCTTAATATTTAAAATTACTTATGGCAAAATTTGATTATATTTTAATAAATAATAGAGGAACAAAAAATACTGGAACTATTAATGCTCCTGATATTGAAACTGCAAAAAATAAATTAAGCTCTGATGGAGAAATTATTGTTTCAATAACTAAAGTCAATAAATTAAAAAATTATTTTTGGCAAAGGCCAAGCATGAGATTTCAAGATAAAATGATGTTTATTAAACATATGGCTACAATGCTACAAGTTGGAATTACTGTTGCTGAAGCTCTTGAAATATTAATTGATCAAACTAAAGAAAAAAATAATGCTCAAATGTATAAAAATATTTTAGAAATGGTAAAAAGTGGGCAAAGTTTGTCAAAAAGTCTTAATGAATATAATTATGTTTTCCCTGAAATTTTTATAAATATGATTGCAACAGCAGAAGAAACTGGAAATCTTGATCAAGTTCTAGAACGCCTTGATATTCAAATGGAAAAAGAATATGAAACAAGAAAAAAAGTTAAATCTGCTTTTATTTATCCAGCTGTTATTTTAATTCTTACATTAGTTATTTCTATTTCAATAGTTATATTTGTAATGCCAAAAGTGCTTGATATTTTTTCTTCTTTTGATGTGAAACTCCCTGTAATTACAAGGATGTTAATAGCTTTTAGTAATTTTATTTCTAACAACCCACTTATTAGTTTATTATTATTTGTAGGATTTATTTCATTTTTTACTTTTCTTTTTAAACTAAAATATTTAAAGAATTTTTGGCATAAGATTTTAATTAAATTGCCTGTTTTTGGAAAAATTTTAATATATTCAAATTTAGCAAGATTTACTAGAACTTTAAATTCCTTATTACAAAGTGGAGTTCCGATGGTAAAAGCTCTAAATGTTTGTTCAAATATGATTACAAATCAAACTTATAAAAACGCTTTAATTAATGCAAAAAATAAAGTAGAACAAGGAGCTCAATTAGGAGAAAGTTTGGAAGGAAATGAAAAACTTTTCCCTCAAATGGTAACAAAAACGCTTTTTATTGGAGAAAAAACTGGGGGTTTAGAAACTACAACTGGGCGTCTTGCTGATCTTTATGAAAGAGAAGTTGATACTATTACAAAAAATCTTTCTGTTTTACTTGAGCCAATACTTTTAATTTTCATGGCTGGTTTAGTGGGAGGAATTGTTCTTGCTATTATTTTGCCAATATATCAATTACCTAATTTATTAAATTAATTATGAATAAAAAAGGATTTAGCATTACAGAAATAATTTTAGTTTTAGCATTAATAGCAATTATTTTTGGATTTTCTGCTCTTTATTATCAATCATCTCAAATAAGATCTGATTTAAATGCTCAAGTAAATCTTATTGTTAATGAAATTAGATTGCTTAGAAGTAATGTTATTAGTGGACTTACAACTCAACCTACTTCTATTAAATTAGATGAAGATAAATATATTAAATTTTTTGGAGATATTTATGATCCAGAAAATGAAAATAATGTAATAACAGAGCTTCCTCCAACTATTAAAATTACTGATATTAATTTAAATCAAGGAGAACAGCAAATAGTTTTTCAATCTCCTAATGGAATAACTGAAAATTTTGGGAATTTTACTTTGAAATCTGAAAATATAAATCACTCAATAACAATTGATATAAATGAAATTGGCACAATTAATTACTAAACAAAAAGGATTTTCAGTAATAGAAACACTTCTTGCAATAACTATTTTTGCAATAATATCTGTTGGAGTTTTTAATATTTCAATGGATGTTTTGCAAAGAGATGCAAGAATGGAATTACAAAATACTGCTTTAGCTTATGCTCAAGAAGGATTAGAAGCTATGAGAAATATTCGTGATAGAAATTATCTTTTATTAACAAATGGAGATCATGGTTTAAATAAAGAAAATGGAGTATGGGAAAGAATTCCTGCTCCTGAAGTTGTAGATGATTTTTATCATAGAACAATTGTAGTCTCGGATGTTTTTCGTGATGAGAATGGGAATATTGCTGAAATAGGAACTTATGACCCTAATACTAAAAAAATTGTTTCTAAAATTGAATGGAAGGATAAAGGCCTTTTTTCTAGAGATCTTTCTTTAACAAAATATCTTTCAAATTGGGCTGCATATGATTTTATTGAAAGTAATTGTGATGAATTTGGAGATGGGAGTTTTAATGCAACTATAAGCGAAGAAATCCCAAGTCCTCCTGAAAATAATTGTGGTATAAAATTAGAAATTGA
>PWIL01000043.1 GCA_003560455.1 Mollicutes bacterium | reverse complement strand
AAATTTTTTGATTGCTGCCATTGAGTGCCAAATTTGAATAATTTTTAAATTTCGGTGTTTTAATACACTAACAGTTACCGCATAAGAATCAACAACACAAACTTTGGAAGTAGCTAAATGATACATTTTTTTATGCATAAATAAGATATATGAAATAAAATTTTTATCTATTTTTTTTGTTAAAAAAACAATATTATTAATATTTTTATTTTTTAAATGCTTTTCAATTAATGTAAAATCTAAACTTTTTTGATCATTTTGTCGACTAATAAAGACTATTTTTTTTTGTTGAGGAAATAATTTTAAAATGGCATAAACCATTTTTAAATAACCAACACCTATTTTTAAAAATATTGTCATATTTCCTTCCTCCTAAGTTCTAATAAAAAAAATCATTTATTATTTAAATCTTCTTTTATTTTAGTTGTCGATATACCGTCTGTCCTGGGTAAAAAAACTAACTCAGCATGTTCTTTTAAATAATCAAACCGGTCACTCCCAGCCCAATCATCACCCATAACAACGACATCTACTTTATAAGTTTTTATATCATCAATTTTTTGTTCCCAATTTTCTTCGGGTATTACTAAATCAACAAATCTTATTGATTCGACTATTTTTTTTCTTTGTTCATATGGATAATATGATTCTTTGCCCTTAATTTTATTAAATTCATCCGTTGAAACAGCCACAATTAAATAATCGCCTAATGCTCTTGCCTTTTTAAAAATGTTAATATGTCCTTCATGCAATAAATCAAATGTTCCATAAGTTAATATTCTTTTCATTTTTTCCTCCTCAAACTGTTTTTAATTATACCATTTAAACTAAGTTTTTACAACCAAAAAAGACCTATTCGCGTAGGTCTTCATCATCTTCTTCATCTGTGAGTTCCTCATCGTCTTCTTCTTCAATTTCTTCTTGTTCTTGTTCTGCTTCTTCTTTTTCTGGTTCTTCTTCAAATTTATGATGTTTTTTGACTAACTTATCAGAAACAGCCAGTAATTTATTTGCTTTTTTTAATTGAATAATTAAAACAATTGTTGCGATAAATAGAATTCCAGAAATTATTCCTAAAATCATGGTTAAAAAAGAATCATCAGTTGTTTCCTCGGCTTTTTCTTCAACAACATAACGCTGAATAGTTTTTTCTTCACTATCATAACGATATAATCCCTCTTCACCTGTATTTAGATTTTTACCATAAATTAAATTAAAATCACGATTATCACTATCTCGATAAGCAATTACCTCTAAACCATTGATTGTTAAAGTAATTTGACTATAGTTACTTGGGATTTCTAAATCTGCTGGAAAATCCATCACAAAGAAAACAATTTCTTGAAAAACAATTTGGCGATATTTAATTAAATCATCACCATCAACAATAAAATAAACGCGGTCACCATTGTCATCTCTAGTAGCAATTAAACGCATATTTAAATCTTCAGAAAAGCAACTTGGAACATCTTCATCATCAAACATAAAAGATTTTATTTCAAATAAATCTGGACAAACAAAGCGCCCCATTTCTCTAATTAAAGAATACTCTTGACCATTAATCGTTAAACTAATTGGTTCTAAATCTTCAACTACAGCATTAATAATATACGTTCTTTTATCGCCATTTTCAGCGGTCACTTCTATCTTTAATTCATTTTCACCATCAACAACAGTTCGCTCACCTAAACCATCAACAGAAGCCTTAGAATCATCTAATTCACCCTTTAAAACAATTTGCTCAGTTTCTGGTGCTAATTTAATTGTATATTCTAATGTTTCCTTATCAAACTCCGGATCTAACTCATAATCTTCAACACTTAAACTCTTTAAAAAATTATTACCACTTAAAGTAGCCTGATATTCCGCTTGCGTCATAATATTAACACTAGCCTCGCCATTTTGAACAGCAAGTACATCTTCATCAAAACTTATAACCTCAGAATTTGTAACATAAATTCTTGCCCGACCACTACTCGTTGTTACAAAATCAAAAGTATAAGTTTTACTTTTTTGATCACCTGAAGTTGCCGTATCAACTACTCGCGTTCGATCATCAAATGAACTACCAGTGAAACGTAACCGATCACTATCATAATTAAGATCAAACTCCCAACCACCAAGATTTTCACTTGAAGAAACAGTCACTGTTGTTCTAACTGAATTACCAACAATCGCACTATTTCTAGAATTACTAACCGAAATTGTCGCACTACTAGCCGAAACAATCGTTGGAAAAAAGAAAATCGTTAAAATAATACCTAACTTTAAAATATTTTTCATAATACCTCCTATGAATCAATTATAATTCTTTGAATTCTAATTAAATCGATTAAACCTATTTTACCATCACCATTCATATCTGCTGCTTCTTTAAACTCTTCTGATAATGATGCCGCACCTAATAAATGCCTTCTTACTCGCACTAAATCAAGTAAGCCAATCTGACCATTACCAGTCACATCACCATTAATAACAACTTTATATTCTTGTTCATCAGCACCATTTTTAATTATAACTACATCACCAGTACTTAATCGCCCACTATTTTTTACTTTGCCATCAACATCTTTAACGGTTACTTCAGCACTAAATGAATGTCTAGCAAAACGATCTTTAAAATTAGAAACTCTTTCCCCTAATTCAATTTTTTTCAAAAACTGATTACTATTTTCTAACTTTGCACGACTAACTAATTCTGTCACACTTAAATCACCAGCATCAATTCTGGTAAACAAAATTTCATATGTTCGCGTTGTTTTATTTTCAGCAGTTACCACAACTTGATGTTTGGTTTTTTCTTTGTCTAAAACAATTTCACCCAAACCACTAATCGAAGCCGTATTGGCAAATACATCAGCTTTTAAATTAACTTTCCCACCACTAACTGTCACTTCATAACTATATTTTTCTGGTGAAAAATCACTAACACTTTTATTATCAATCTTAAGTGATTTTAAATAATTATTGGGATTACCAGAATGTGGTAATTTATTTTCACTTGGCATATCATCATAAATTGGAATGCGAAAGACAAGTGGTTGTTCTAGTAAATTATTATCTCGATAATTTCGAAAAACTCGGAATGCTTCATGATAAGGTGCTTCAACATTTTGCATATATTGGTTAGCAAAATAAGTTGGCGTTACAACATTATACTTTTGAAAATATAATGTATCTTGACCACGACCGATATAATTTCTGGTAATAAACCGTGCGCCATCAACAATTGCATCATATTCGTTATTCCAACCTTCATTTTTAGCACGTGTTAAACCACGGCTAATAATCTCATTTTGCGGTCCCGTAGCACCAATATTATAAAAATTGTAATAGCCCTCAAAGCCGGAAACTGTTCCAGAAACTATTACTGACCGATTATGACCTACTTCTTGAATAACCCGAGCCGCTAAAAAATAAGGATTAACATTATGCTCTTTGGCCGCTTCAATAAAAATTTCTGCATAAGTTAAACCACGATCACGATCAGCTTTTGTTTGCGTTGCCTTGCCACTCATAAAAGTATTGTTTAACATTAATTGAACCGCATCAGCATGATGAAAATTGGGCTCAAAGGATAATTGTTCAAACATAAAAATCCGTTGTTCGTTTAAAAAATTGCGAGGATCTAAATAATACGCCAGTGTTTCTGGACTGGCGGCATACCAATTACTACCTCCCCCAGAATAACCATTAAAAAAACTATTAGTTTTATAATCAAAACTATCTAAATGTTTCAAACCATCCCGATTCTTGCGAAAATCGTTTATCAAACTTTTAGCAATATTTCCCCGTAAAAAATCTTGACCAGCGATTGCATCAGAAAATTTTATCCCTGTTTGATATGGTACAAATGTCCAACTCGGATATTTTTCTTGTAAATCTTCTAATAACTTTTGATAACTCTTGGGAAATTCGGCTTGATAATTTTCCGGAATCACTATTCGAACATTGACAAACTCCGAACAAACATAAGCGTTTTTATTATCAAATTTTAATTTATACCAAGGAGCATCACAACCACCTTCATTCGGTTTTTCATCTAAAACATAAAAAGAATAACCAGTATTAACATGTGAATAAATTTGATAATTAGTCCCCGGTCCACTGCGCACACGCACGGCATTAGCAGTAATATTACCAATTTTTACTTCTTCAGCTTTTACAGAATAAAAAGGCGCTAGAAAAACAACTAAAGCAATTAAAAAATATTGTAAAATTCTTTTTTTCATACACACCCCTCCATAATCGTCTAAATCTTATTATAACAAAAAATAAAAAAAATAGTCAAAATCATTTTAAAATTTGACATCGAATTAACACTTTTTCCTTTTTTGTGATATACTTTATGCAAGGTGATTAAAGTGAAAAAAAAGATTGAAAATGAATTAAATATTTTAATCAATGAAATTAAAAAATCAATTAACCAAAAACAACCTTTTAAAAAACATATTCCAAACATTATCACCTTGTTACGGTTAGTATTTCTCCCTTTTATTATTTACTTTATTTTAAATAACCAATTAATAATAGCCGGTATTTTAACAATCATTGCTGTTTTGACTGATACTTTTGATGGTTTTTTTGCTCGCAGATTTGATGCTATCACTAATTTAGGTGCGAAACTTGATTCAATTGTTGATAAAATTTTTACAATTACAATTTTAGCCGTTTTAGTTCATATAAATTACTTTATTATTATTGCGATTATTCTTGATTTAGCAATTGCTTTTTTAAATACTTTTTTAATTTTAAAAGGAAAAATAGTTAAAACAATTAAAATGGGGCGGGTTAAGACTATCTTTTTATTTATGTTTATTAGTAGTTTGTTTTTTAAAGAAATTGCTTTTATTAATTTTTTAATTGCACCATTGTTAATAATTGTGATTATTTTACAAATTTCTACTTTATATTTATATTATATAATCCATCAAAAAAGCTAATTTTTAAATTAGCTTTTTAATTGGTTTTGAACTTCTTCGGCAAAATTGTCGGTTCTTTTTTCCATGCCTTCGCCTACTTCATAACGAATAAATTCAAGAACTTCAGTGTTATTATTTTTTAAATAATTTTCAACATTTAAATCTTGATCTTTAACAAATGGTTGTTCTATCAAACAAATTTCTTTAAAGTATTTAGCAATCCGCCCATTAACCATTTTTTCAGCAATTTCCAAACTCTTGCCCTCACTAATTGCTTGTTCTTTTAAAATTGTTTTTTCTTTTTCAACTTCTGTTGCTGGTACTTGTTGACTGTTAATATAACTTGGATTCATCGCTGCAATATGCATTGCTACATCACGAGCCACTTCTTCTTTATCACCTTTTAAAATATTTAAAACAGCGATTTTTCCACCCATATGAATGTAAGAACCAAATACTTCATCATCTTGTTTACTGATTAAAGTAAATCGTCTTAAACTAATTTTTTCGCCAATTTTAGCGGTTTTAGCAATGATTAGATCTTCAATTTTTTGGTTTTCAAAAGACAGTTCTAAAACTTCATCAACACTTTTTGCTTTATTTTCTAAAATAACAGTTAAAATTTGTTTTACTAATTCTTGAAATTCAGGATTTTTAGCGACAAAATCTGTTTCACAATTCATTTCCAAAATTGCAGCTTGATTATCTAAGATCATAATATCAGCTAAACCTTCAGCCGCAATTCGATCTGATTTGCTAGCTGCTTTGGAAATACCTTTTTCTCTTAACCAATCAACTGCTTTGTCTAAATCCCCATCACTGGCAGTTAATGCTTTTTTACAATCTAGCATTCCCGCACCAGTTTTATCTCTTAATTCTTTTACTAACTTTGCATTAATCATCTTGTCCCCTCCATTAACTAAGCGCTTTTATTAAATCCGCTTTTTTCATTGTTGAATAACCTTTTATCTTTTTTTCTTTAGCCAATTCTTTTAGTTCAGCAACTGTTTTAGATGAAAGATCTACTGTCTCTTTTACTGCTTCTTTTTTATCAGTTTTTGTTTCCTTTTTAACTGGCTTTTCTGTTTTTTGAGATGCCTTTGGCTTTTCTACTTTTTGAGTTACCTCTGGCTTTTGCTCAGTTACTGTTTCTTTTGGTTCTTCTTTTTTAACAGTTTCTTTTCGAACTGGCTTTTCTTTACTTATTTCATCATTTTTAGTATATTTAACCGTTCTTACACGTCTTTTAGTATCATAATCATTAACACGACGGGCAGGCTTTTTATTAACTGTTTCAACGGCTTTTTTCATTATTTCACCAGCATCATCACTCGGATCATCAATTTGACCAAAATCAATTATTTCACCATCTGTTTTTGAATTAATTGCATTCGCCATAATCGCGGTAATTAATTTAACTGAACGAATGGCATCATCATTAGCTGGAATAACATAATCAACCATATCAGGATCACAGTTAGTATCGACAATTCCAATTACGGGAATATTTAATTTTTTTGCTTCCCTGATTGCAATTTCTTCTTTTGATGGATCGACTACAAACATTGCTTGTGGTAATTTTCGCATATCACGAATACCTTCTAAAATTAAATTTAGTTTATCGTATTCTTTTTTAATACCGACTACTTCTTTTTTGGGTAATCTTTCAAAAGTACCATCTTGCTCCATTTTTTCAATATCTTCTAGTCTTTTTATTCGTTTGCGAATTGTTTTATAGTTAGTTAAAGTCCCCCCTAACCACCTTTCGCAAATATAAAAAGAATTCGCCCGAGTTGCCTCATCTTTAATCGCTTGACTAGCTTGCTTTCGGGTCCCGACAAAAATAACTTTGCCGCCTTTTTCGGTCACGTCTGCTAAAAAATTATAGGCTTCTTCAATTTTTTTGGCAGTTTTTTGTAAATCAATAATGTAAATCCCATCTCTTGATGTATGAATGTACTCTTTCATTTTTGGGTTCCATCTTTTGGTTTGATGACCAAAATGAACACCTGATTCTAATAAATAACTCATTGACACTACTGTCATAATATCTCCTCCTTTTGTTTTTTCTTCAGAATAGTTCGACTTTAAGATTCCACTCGATGAGCACGCGGTCTTAAATCCCTATTCTTGTTTTTTTGAAGCCAATATCAGTTTACCATATCATCCTTTTAGTTGCAAGGAAAAAATAATAAAAATTTGTTTTATTATCTAGAAAAAATACATTGTTGCCAATGTATTTTAGTATTTAATCACTCATATCATTTGGTTCATTATCAGTAAATTCATTATCATCAATTTCTGGATTTGCCTCATCCCCGACAACACTAATTGCGCCGTCGCTAACTTCTGCTATGTTTTCAATAAATTGATTACCACTAATAACTGGCGAAGACATTGTAACAAAAATTGCACCACCGTATAAATCAGCATGATTATTCCTGAAAATATTATTTTCAATAGTAATACTAGCATTACTTGATGCATATATTGCCCCGCCACTCATCGTTGCAATATTTTCAATAAATTGATTATTTTTAATAATGGCATTTGATTCATGTAAATAAATTGCGCCACCATACATTGCCGTATTTTCAGTAAAAATATTATTCGAAATAGTCGGTGAGGTTCGACTTAATAATGGTCCAACATTAATAGCTGCGCCATAATCATATTTCCCACCAGTAATAGTAAATCCTGTTACCACCGTTTCTGATGATTCACCACTATCAATCCGAATAACCGGCCCATTGCCAGAACCTTGAATAATTGTTTCGGCAACTATTTCCTCATTATTTGGATCTGAACTTGTTAATTTAATATTTTTACCATCAAAATTAAGGTCTTCTTCATACCTTCCAACTTCAACGACAATTGTATCACCATTATCAGCATTTTCAATTGCTAAACTAATTGTTTCATAATCACCAGGAACATTTAAAGTTTCGCCCGCGCGTTCTTCAACTTCTTCTGGCTCATCATTTACTTCAACTTCAATTTTCTCATCTTCGCCAAAACATCCCGTAATTAAAAATAATACTAAACCAATTGTTAAAAACTTTTTCATTTTTTCTCCTCTATTCTATAATTTCAAAATTTTGGACTATTAGGTTAAAATCTTCTAAATATTTATCAAATTGATCAACTGGTGCTGCATAAAAAATTACATATATACTTTCATCATCTATTTCAATTAAATATAGCATAGTTTCTTCCAATAATTCTTCTTCTTCATCACCTTCATCAACTTGAACTCGAAAATAAAAATAATTATACTCTTGACCTAATGATTCAAAAACGGCTTGTTCTTCATCAATAATATTTGCTTCAATTTCATTTAATTCTTGCGCTAATATTGTATAAAATTCACTTATTGATTCCAGCCCCTCATCTGCTAACACCATTTTTTCAACAAAAATATTAGTTAATTCTTCACCAGGAGGGTGTAAATGAACTTCTCTCTGCCCTGCATATTCATATTTCCAGTTGTTTGGATATTGAAAATAAACACCCATGCCCATTGAAGTAAAATGTTTTAGGGGCAGTTCGCTATCAACAACAACTGAAAAATCAGCCCGACCTATTTCTTCATCTTGATACTCAACTGTTACATAATGATTTCCAACCGGCCAACCACCTTCTGGTAAGTTTGCACCCCCCCAAAAATTCATATTAGAGTCACTTAACTCTAATTCACTTGACACTAATAATCCTTCTTCTTCTAAATACCAACTTATTAATACCTCTTCACCAACTTCTTCGGTTGAAATTTCACCAGTAACAAAAATTTGTAAAGAATCAGATGAAAATTTATCACTGCTGATATAAGCTTCACCATCACTAATAAAATAAGTAGTCGCCATATCACTTACTTCTATTCCAATAGTTTCTACAACTTCTTCATCATCATCTTTTTTCTCCTCTTCACTTGGAGCAATGATTTCTTTAACAACTAACCCAATAAATAAAACACCAATTAAAGCAAAAAATACTAGTAATGCCATAATAAGCTTTTTGCCGCCGCCACCTGATTTAGCATCTGGTGCTAATTCTATTGGTTTGTCTTCAGCTATTATCGCCTTTTCTTCTGTAGTAATTTGTTCTTCTTGTTCTTCTTGTTTTTCAGTTTCCCCTTCTTTTTTCATTTGTTCATCAAGGCTTTCTTCATCAAGTTCAACTTTATCATCTTTTGGATCCATAATTTTCCTCCTTTATCATATATTAATTATACATGTTTTTTTAAATTTTTTCAATCAAAAAAATAGCCGTGCTATTTTTAAAACATTTAAATTGGAGCGGATGATGAGAATCGAACTCACGCAGTCAGCTTGGAAGGCTGAGGTTCTACCACTAAACTACATCCGCATAATTACGTATTAAAATTATACATAATTATTTTTTTTTTGTCAAACAAAAAAGAATAAACTTTTTTATTCTTTTTCTATCATAATTGAATATTTAAAACTGGCATCAGTTATCGAAGTCTGAATTGTGAAATCTAATACTTCACGCTCAGTTGAAACAACTAAACTAATTTCTTCATCATCCGATGTAACGCGACCATCATCAACCCGATTATCAGCATAAGGACCGTCGGTAACTCTTAAAGATAACCAATAATCACGATCAACATTTGTTTCAAGATCAAACACTGTCACGCGGTAATTTGTTCCTGGCTCTACTTCAAAACGATAATTAACTGTTCGCGCTAATGTAAATTCATAATCAACTAAATCACCTTGATAAACTTCACCTTCAGTCATTAAAAAGGGATTTTGCGAACTACCATCAGCCTGATCTGTTTCTTCTTCCTCAACCCCTGTTTCTTCTTCTTCAACCGCCTCTTCCTCTCTAATTTCTGTTTCTTCTTCTAATTCCGTTTCTTCAGTTTCATCATTAAAGCAACCAACAAATAATACCATCATTAATAAGATAAAACCAAATTGTTTTTGTAAAATCTTAAATTCTCCTCCTTTCAAAATTACATTTCCATTGTAACATCTTTTTTTTTTAAAAAAAAGGAAAATTAATCTATTTGACACAATTTTACTTTGCTAAAATTACGACCCGAAAACCAATTTCATTTCCACCATCACCATCATCAGTTTCAAAGGCAAAAGAACTCGCTGATGATTCCATATTAAATGTCCCACCACGTAAAAACCAAGCATTATTATTACCAAATGGCATACTCGAGCTGCCACCATACCAATTACGCGTTTCACCTGTTGCATCACCTAATATCCGACGATTATAGTTAGTTGCTCCAGTTCCATATTGATAAATATCTAAAAAATTTGCTTCCGTAAAACCTAAATCTCCAAAGCCCGAATTTAAGCCTAAAATTGCATCACCGCTTGAGTTTTCCATCACTGCTAATGTTCTTTCAAAAGCACCACCACTCATATCATAGACGCCATAAACATTGCCAGTTGACGATGCATTGACACCTTCTTCACTATCAAAAGTTTCACAATCACTTGTTGCTGCTGCTGCTACTTCTAAACCAGCACAGCCGGTTAATAATTGATTGTTGGGATTAATCCATATTTCTTCACTATTACCATATTTTGATTGACTTAAATAAGCAAGAGCTCCCCATTCTAGATTACTAATTAATTTACTTTCAGTAGTTAATCCATAATTTTGTTCGCCAAATAAAGCAGCAATATCTTTTTGCTCACTAGTATTATGATCAACTAACATTGAACGATTAGCACGAATAGTTGGTACTACTTCATCTCCGGTAGTTATAAATTTCCCCGCCCAAAAACCACTTAATTCTTCATCTTGATAAGTAAAAGCTGGATGGGTTAACCACTCGCCAGTGTTTTCGCCAGGTGATTTGCGAATATTATTATTTTCAAATTGAATGGCAATTTCTCGTTCACTAAGTGCACTAGCATTACTATTAAATAATTTATAACGATAACGCGGAATCCAAACAAAATGTGCTAGAATATCAGCCTCATCAACCATCACCCCATGATTTGTTAAATACAAATCACGAAATTCAGCCGTTACTAATACAACATTCGCCCAATGTTTTTCATTATAGTTATACCATTCTTCAGTTGGGTCAGCAGTTATCCACCCTTCATTCCAAATAACGGGCACCATATAGCCGAATAATTTGGGTTGTGTAGCGCCACTTTGATCGGTGAAATTTATATTTTTAATTTTTTCATGACAATACATGTTTTCAACTAATTGAAATTCAAATTCATTGTTAACTGTTACTTTAACAGTTACATCATAATAAAAATCTTGACCAGATTGGGCGTCATATAAGAAATCACTTAAATAACCATCTTCTTTTAAATTTTGGACTGAAATACAATAAACACTACCGTCTAATTTTGGATAAGCATTTGGTGAATTTTGGACATATATTTTTGTTTGACTAATAATTAATTGTTCGGTTTTTTCATCAATTTCAATTACTGAACGGCGAAAAAATTCTACGGTTGCTGGAAAAACAAGCATATAAATAGTGGCAATTAAAACAATAATTGCTAATATTTCAATTGTTGTAAATCCTTTTTTCATTTTTTTCACTCCTTTGAAAGTACTATCCGAAAGCCACTAGTAATATTACCGGGACTGGGATCAAAACTAAAAATTCCCGGATTATTAATATTACCACCTCTTAAAAAGAAGGGGTTTTCATCATAAACAAATTCTTGACTACTGTTATCCCAATTTCTGGTTTCCGCAGTTGCATCACCTAAAATACGCCGATTATAAGCGGCTGAATTAGTACTTGTTTCACCATATTGATATTTGTCTATATAACGCGATAAAATTGTATTCAAATTACTAAAATCGGATTCAGCAATTTGCAAACTAACATTGCCCTCATCATACATCGCTCCCATTACTGATTCATAAGCACCACCACTCATATCATAAACACCATATTTATTCCCTGTTGTAGAAGCATTAACACCATTAACTGAATCAAATTGGTTACAGGTTGTAGTTGAACTAGCAAGTTGTGAATTACCAGCACAACCGGTTAAATAATTACTATTGGGGTTTACCCAAACAGGATCAGCGTTTCCATATTCTGATTTACTTAAAAGTGCAACCGCCCCCCATTCTGTATTTTTAGTCATGCGAGCATTTAAATTTTCTAAATTATCAGCAAAATTACTCACCGTTTGATAATTATCAACTAAATTACTATTTTGTTGCATAACTTCATTTGGTAACACGGTTGGTTCTAAAAATGAACCGGTTGTCATATATTTGCCAATCCAAAAACCGCCTAATTTTTGATCGCCAAAATTAAAGGCTGGGTGGGTATGCCAATCACCATTTTCCGTACCAGTAGTTATAACACTGCGAGCACTTTCAAATCTAATTTCAATTGTTTCTTCAGACATTGATTGACCATCATAATTAAATAGTTGATAGCGATATCTTGGAATCCACACAAAATAGCCCAAGATATCTTCTTCCGCTATTTCTCCTGTAAAACCACCTTGATAACTATCATAGCTTTCTTCAGTTACCAAAACAGCATTCGCCCATTGACCAATTTCATAGTCATACCATCTTTTAGTTGTATCAGCTTTAATAAAACCACTTTCAGTTCCGACAATTGGTACTAAAAAGTCATCTAATAATGGCATACTGGCGCCGCTATCATCTCGATACAAATTTTGAGCGGAAAAAGGTTCGCATTCGTGATTTACTTCCATAGTAAACGAGCGATGTTGAAATACATTGATTTCTAAAATATCATCTATATTATAGATATCTGTTTGTTCAAGTATTTCATCTTTTAAAAAATCTTCTTTAATTAGATCTTGAACTGGAATACAATAAATATCACCTTCAATTAAACGATAATCCCGACCATATTTATCAATATATAAATTAGTAGCTGTTTCAACTGTTTCTGTAAAAATACCTTCAATTTCAGTGGTTATTTGGTTTATTAAACCAAGGATTGATGGCACAATAATGATTAGTAAAACACCAATAAAGCTAATTACTGCTAACATTTCAACTAAGGTAAAACCCCTTTTATTCATTTTACCACTCCTATATTTTAATTATAGACAAATTAAAAAAAAAAGTAAAGAAAAAAACAACTTTAGTTGTCTTCTACTTTAATCTCTTTTTCGCCCTTATAAGTTCCACATGCTTGACAAACACGATGCGGTCGTCTAATTGCGCCACATTTTGGACAGTTTGTCACTGCTGTTGCTTTTAATTTATAATGGGTTCTTCTTTTCTTTTTGCGAGTTTTTCCGACTTTTCTTGCTGGAACAGCCATTAATAACACCTCTTTCTTGTCATAATCACCAATCTACTAAGTCATTTTCTCATAATTTAGCAAAAATAGCAAGTGTTTTTAATATTTTACATAACACAAATAGTTTTACTTTTTTTGACATTTTGCACAAAAATATGTGCCTCGGCCATTTACTTTTATTTTGGAAATACTAGTTTGACAAATCTGACAAGACTCATCTTTTTTAGTATGAACAAATAATTCATTTTGAAAATGACCACTAATTCCTTCTTCTGGCATATAGGTATTAATTGTTGTTCCCCCTAATTTAATTGCTTTCATTAAAACAAAATTAGTATTAGCAATTATTTTTTGAATTTCCTCATCAGTCAAATCTTTTGCTTTTTTCAATGGATTAATTTTACTTAAAAATAAAATTTCATCGGCATAGATATTTCCAACACCAACAAAAATATTTTGGTCTAATAAAACAGTTTTAATTGGCAAGTTCTTTTTTTGATAGCGTTCTTTTAAATAAGCAAAAGTTAGTTGGGTTGGTTCGGGACCTAAAGCTTGTAATTTTGGATGTTTTGCATAATCTTTTTTTGATACCAATTCCATTCGCCCAAATTTACGAGTATCATAATAGCGCAACTCAGTTTGATCATCTAATAAAAAAGTAATATGTTCATGTTTTAATAGCGGTTCATCTTTTTTTCGATAATTATAACGACCCTCCATTCGTAAATGACTTAATAAAAAATAATCATCTAATTCAAAAATTAACCACTTGCCCCGTCTTTTAATATCATTTATACGTTGTTTTTTTATTAATTCAATTGCTAAAGGTGAATTTTCAACAACCTTTGGATAAATGACTCGCACATCAATAATTTCTTTGCCACCAACCCGTTTTAATAAAACTTTCCGAACTGTTTCTACTTCTGGTAATTCTGGCATTTAAAAACCCCTTTTTATGGCAATCGACAATCTGCTAATGGTACTTCTTGCACTTGAACATTGCCACCAATTTTTTTGGTTACACAATAATTATTAGCATGAAGCGCTAGGCGAACTTCTTTCGCTTCGTTAATAATAACCACTCCTCTAGTTGGCATAAACCCAGTGTAATCTAAATTAGGTGAATCATCAGTTAATTGACCGTCCCGAAATAAAAACAATTCTTCCCCTTGAATATTTTTATTTTGATACTGTTTTAAAACAATCTCTTCTAAATTCATAGCTACCTCTTTAAAATCATCCATTCCTAAATAAGAACCACTTTCAGTTGGAAAAGTAATCACAGTTTCATTATAATCAAAAAAGCGCATATTTATCGAAAAAACTTTTTCATCATTGGTTTCTAATTGATAATTTATTTGATCAATAAAATCACCAGAAACAGTTATTTCTAATGTCACTTCCCCTTCAACTTCGTAAAAGTCATTTGTAACCGTAAAAAAATCTTTTGGTTTTACTTTTTTTTGATAATGATTGCGATTTAAAATACCGCGACTAAAATCTAAATCTTCATTAGCTAAAAAATTAATTTCAGCCATTGCTTCTTTAGAATAATCCCGAACCGAAATTGGTATTTGTGATTCAACCCATTCCCCAGCTTCTTCCCGATATAAAAAGCCCATTTCATCATTTATTATTTGATAATAAACATAACTTTCACTTTGAACATCAAATGTTTTCATCCGATTTCTTGATAACTCAAACTCTTCTATTGCTTGATAGTTTCTTTGATGATAATCAACAAATTCTGTTTCATAATATGTAATATCAAGTTCAACTTTAAAACTTTCGGCATTTTTTGTATTTAAAATGGCTTGCTCCAAGTTAGCATTACCAAAACAACCTGTTATTAAAAAAATTAATATTATCCCTAACCCTTTT
>PWIL01000067.1 GCA_003560455.1 Mollicutes bacterium | reverse complement strand
CTTTAAAGCCTGGGAGAAAGAGATAAATCCTTCTGAAGGAAGGGAATATGTTTTCAGTGGACGAATTGTTTTGCGTGATGCTGCTACAGGTGAATCTGATAATATGCCTTCGGCTGATGGTCTTGTATTAAGAATCAACCAACAGCCGGTCCAGCTCACATTTACTGAGAATCCCCGAACTGATGAGTTGAATTTTGAAGCGATCTGGTTTGCTATATCACCGGGAAATGTAAGTCTGGAACTTTCTTATCAAACCACTGCAGATCTCGATAACGCTTTGGTTATTCTCAGCAGGTTGTCAATGAAAGAATTAAACTGCAAGAGTGCTTACTGCTGCCCACCCGTTATACCAGGTACTCCCCCTTATCAGAATCCCTGTGATGATATGTTGCATGCTGTTGCTGAAGAAAATGCACGCAACAGGTATCAACGTCTGGTAGCAGAACGCAAACGAGATATCAGAGAGTCATATATTGCAAAATGTCTGGATGCTTCTGAAACTTTTGAACTTAATTATTCGATTCGCCAGTATCATTACACACTTTATTACTTTGATCAGGCCGGTAATCTTGTAAAAACAGTACCCACAGCCAATGTAGAATTGCTGACCCAGGCACAAGTAGCCAATGTAAGAAATTACAGGTCGGGTCAATCACAAATTCCTGTTTATCCAAACCATACTATGGCTACCGAATATGCTTATAATTCTTTCAATCAGCTTATTGAAAAGAATTCGCCCGATGAAGGAAAGGAAAAAATGTGGTATGATCCACTGGGACGCATTATCGCATCACAATCCGCTGAACAGCAAAGTAAAAGCTCGGGCAACCGCCAGATTTATAATTATGTTTTCTATGATCCGCTTAACAGGATTGTGGAATCAGGAGAAGTGAACACCAGTGCTATTTCTCAGGATATTTTGCTAAACCAACGAGAATTCCAGTCATGGGTAATGAGAGGCAGCCGAAACGAAGTAGTGAAAACCATCTATGATACACCGTTCAATCAGGCAGTAAACAATTACTTCCCTCTGGGTCAGCAGTTCCTGCGAAACAATGTGGCCTCCATTCTTTACTTTGACGAATACAGGGAAGGTGATCTTGATTATGACAATGCATTACACTTCAGTTACGATATGCATGGCAATCTGAAAACGATGATCCAGGAAATGCCTGCTCTGGCAAAAGTAAAACAGCATATAAAAACACTGGAATATGAGTATGACATTGTAAGCGGCCAGATACGCAAGATCATTTACCAGCGAAACCAGCCCGACCAGTTCCTGCACCGGTATGAATATGATGCTGATGACCGTCTGACAAAGGTTTTTACAAGCCGCGACGGCTATATCTGGGACAATGATGCTACCTATTTTTATTACAGGCATGGCCCGCTTGCACGTATGGAATTGGGTGGTGAGAAAGTGCAGGGAGTGGATTATGCCTACACCCTGCAGGGTTGGCTGAAAACCATAAACAGCGGAACCCTGCTTGCCACAAATGATATGGGAGAGGATGGAAAATCAGGAAGCATTCATCAGCATATACCGGAAGATGCATTTGGTATGGTATTGCACTATTTCAATGGTGATTATCAACCCATTGGCAATAGTATACAGTCTATAGCCGATATATCCGGCAGCGCACTGGAAGAAAACACCAGAGACTTGTACAACGGTATGATCACTCATTCTGTTGCTGCTTTGGCAGCCCTGGAAACCGACAAAATACAGGCGGGTGCATTTACCTACGATCAGGCCTATCGCCTCACCGGGGCGGATTACTTCAGAAACTTCAGCCCGGCTGCCAATCAATGGCTGGCGGGTACCAATACCCAGGATTACCGCGAACGTTTCAGCTGGGATGGAAACAGCAACCTGATTGCCGTTGAACGGCATGGAGCTGAAGCGGAAGGCCCCCTGCAGATGGATAACCTTACTTATCATTACTACAGCAATACCAACCGCCCGGAGTATATTACCGATCTGGTTCCCGATGGAAATTACAGCATAGACCTGGATAACCAGACCGCCGGAAACTACACGTGGGATGCTTCCGGAAATATGACCGGCGACAGGGCTGCAGGAATCAACAATATACAATGGAACCGGCAGGGATTTGTAGAAAAGGTTACAAAACAGGATGGTGCACAAATTGAATTTAAGTACAATGGACTGGGTCAACGAATTGCCAAAACCCACAGGGGCATTACCACATACTATGTGCGCGATCTGCAGGGCAGGATTATGAGTACCTATTCCATTGACAGCGATTCAGTAGTTTGGGAAACGGCACCCATATACGGAATCAACCGTCTGGGTATGTATCAGGCAGATTTGGGCCTGAATACGGATGAAAATGAAGATGATAAGCATTATACAACATTTTACCGGGGCAAAAAGCGATATGAGCTTTCCAATCACCTGGGCAATGTAATGTCCGTGATATCTGACCGGAAGGTGCCTGTAAGTGCAGGGGAGGGCAGTGTTGTATTCGCCGCCGATATTGTAAGTGCCGCCGACTACTATGCCTTTGGCATGGCCATGCCCGGGCGCCAGTACCAGAATGATTATATCTACGGGTTTAATGGTATGGAGCGCGACGATGAGATAAAAGGAGACGGTAACTCCTACGACTTCGGAGCCCGCCTCTATGACCCCCGCGCCGGAATATGGCTCAGCGTAGATCCCCTTGCTCATAAATTCCCGCATGCTTCGCCCTACCTGGCCTTTGCCGCCAACCCGGTCAATTTTATTGATCCGGATGGGATGGAGCCAAATAGAGCAATTTATGGAAATGATAATTATGGAAATATGGTCCAGGATGGTCATAACAATAGAGAGCCGACAATTGCGGAGAAAGCTATAGGGATGTTAATGGGGGCTCCCTGGTTGAGACCTGACCTTGTTAATAATCGTTATGATTTCGATCAATTGGCAGAATCATTTAGAATAGCACAAGGTGCAACATTGAGAAATGAAGGAAGATTTTCAGGGGTTCTAATGAGAAGAAGCTTTTCAATTATTACGGACTCTGAAGGGCGTAGGATTGACCCTGAGTTCTTGTATAACCATACAACAGGTCAACATCTTGAAAGTGGTTTGGAAAAGAAATATGTAATTCCTGGCGATATTTTGGTAAGTGAAAGAAGTTTCAGGGCAAGATTTGGAGTAGAAGGTGAGGATACAAGAGAATTTATTTCGCTCACTTTTATGGATTATTCATCTGCAAATGAGGAAGAAAGAGCTTATTTACAAAGGAGAATGAGATTAGCAATACAGGGCGAGGATGATGTTATGCCATTCTCATCAGGTTCAGTTGCAGTTCCGGATGAGGTCGGACCGAGAAGTTTTCAAAGTCTTATCCAAGAAGGTATTCAACATGTATTAGATAATAATGAGCTTGATTGAAAGTATAAAAATGCAGCGAAAACTATTTAACTAAATACAATAAAATATGACGAATAAACATATATATATATTAATATTTTTATTAGGTTTTGGGCATTTTTTATCCTCCGCCCAAATCACCCACACCCTTCAGCCCATACCAGGGCAGCGACTGCAGGTGAGTGATCTGTGGCAGGTAACGGCCAATAACCCTACCGGTGATCAGCGGCTTATGTACCTGGAGGCTCAAATTGATCTTATTGACGGTACTCCTGTTGCCAGGTACCGTACAGCACCCTTTTTGCTGAACCAGGGCATAACAAGGATAAACCCCCTCAATGTGCAGGTTATACGCCAGGAATACCCCATGGCTGAAGCCCGGCAGATTTATGCCCGTACAGCCAATTTTCCTGAAGGAGAATACCGGGTTTGCGTGCGCATAAAACTGGAGGAGGATCAGACATTGGTATCGGAAGAATGCAGGGACCACCAGGTCGTCAATCCCCTGCAGGATGAAATAGCACCACCGGCTGATCAGATTTCAAGACATATACGATTTTCGGGTAACAGCTACATCGAAGGCTT
>PWIL01000096.1 GCA_003560455.1 Mollicutes bacterium | reverse complement strand
GCATGAACCGCTAAAATTTCTTCGCGACCTTTAACATCTGGCAAATTAACAGTTACTTGCCGATCAAAGCGACCCGGCCTTAGTAACGCTGGATCTAAAATATCTGGGCGATTAGTTGCCGCAATAATAATAATTCCTTCATTAACACCAAAACCGTCCATTTCAGTTAGTAATTGATTTAAAGTTTGTTCACGCTCATAATGACCACCACCAAGACCGGCACCTCGTTGACGACCAACCGCATCAATTTCATCAATAAAGATTAAACACGGCGCACTCATTTTTGCTTGTTTAAACATATCGCGAACACGACTTGCACCAACGCCGACAAATAGTTCAACAAAATCTGAACCACTTATATAATAGAATGGCACGTTTGCTTCACCAGCGACTGCCTTAGCAAGTAATGTTTTTCCGGTTCCCGGTGCACCAACTAATAAAACGCCTTTTGGAATTCGCGCTCCTAATTCTTTAAATCGCTTCGGATTTTTTAAAAAATCAATTAATTCAGAAACTTCTTCTTTTTCTTCAGTTAATCCTGCCACATTATTAAAATTAATATCATTATTATCCGCATTTAACTTTGCTTTGCTTTTTCCAAAATCCATTGATTTATTGGCATTGCCAATTTGCCGACGAATAAAGAAAAATACCAAACCAATTATTATAATTAAGGGTAAAACATTAATTAAAAATAATAAAAATGTACTGGCCTCTGGATCAGGGATGGCTGTGACTTTCATTGGATGTTCCTCTTCTAAAACTAAAATTCGTTCCATTACATTTTCGGATAATGGAACTATTGCAATAAAAGATGGTTCTTTTTCAGTAAATTCGCCATGAATTTCATAAACTTTTGACCGTGCTTTCGGAATAATTTTTATTTCCTCAACTTCATCCTTCTTGACGGCTGTAATAAATTCATTATAAGTTAACTCTTCGGGCTTTCCTTCTTGCATACTTATTAGAAACAAAATTGTTCCCATTAAAATAAATAGTGTCAAATAAGGAAGCATTCCTTTTTTTAATGTTTCTTGATTCATCTGTTTTGCTCCTTTCTTAATAATACCTTAGTATTATATCACATTTTTCCTTTTTATTTTTATTAAATTTACTTTTTTTAAGACCTGGTAACCAAACAATTGTGTCAGCCGAATCAACAACGACCGGCCATTTTTCCCGTTCCTTGGCTTCTATCTTTTTATCAATAAAAATATCAGTCAATTTTTTGCGACCGAGCATGCCTTTGATAGTCATTTTATCGCCATCTTTTTTGTTACGTACATAAAGCGGCATTTGGATATCAGAACTATTTAAACGACAAACATTGTTATCATCTTCTTCCATTTCATTTACTTGTTCAATGTTTTTGCCATTTGCTAAATTAACATGCTTGCACAATTCAATATTAAAAACATTATTTTCGGCATTTTGTTTTGTTAGCGTTACATTGTTATAAGCTTTAATTGCCACAATTTGATTGGGCAGATGAATCATCGAGTTGGCTTTATTTGATAAAATAAGATCAAATAACAAGGTAACGTGTTGATCAGTAATTAACATTAGATCATCTTGATAAATTTTTTCTAACATATAGTAAATAATTTTGGTTTGAATTAGTTTTTCTTCTCTTAAAAATTCTTCAATGTTTAAAACATTTTGTGGATAAATATTTAAAATTTTTCTTTCAACTAATTTATCAATATAATCATTATATTCTTGTAATGTTTGACTGTATTTGTAAAACTTTTGATGAACCTTTGGGTCTTCTTTTTTTAAATCAGCAACAATGTATTTGCGAAATCGATTTCGTGTATAAACATCGGCTTCATTTGAACCATCCGTGACATAGGTGATATTGTTTTCTTTGTTATATTTAATGATTTCATCTTTTGAAACAGTAATTAAAGGTCGAACAATCGTATAGCCATCAATCGAAATCTTTTTTGAAAACCCGCTATAGCCCTTTAAAGTTGAACCGCGCACCAAACGCATTAAAACCGTTTCCATTAAGTCATCACCATGATGAGCGGTAAACAAGTATTTGGCGCGATATTTGTTGACTAATTTTTTAAAATGCTTATAGCGAAGGGATCTTGCTTCATTGTGAAAATTGTCATCGCCGTATTCGTTAATTTTAATGCTTTCAAAAACAATTGTGTGTTTCTTACAAAAAGCTTCGACAAACACCGCTTCGGCTTCACTTTCGTCGCGCATATTATGATCAACATGAGCGCAAATAATATCTAATTCTAAGAACTTTTTCAAATCGACCACAATATTTAAAAGGGCCATTGAATCTGGACCGCCAGAGACACCAACCACAACTGCATCACCATAGTTTAAATCAAGTTCTTCCTTTATATATTTGACAACATTTTCCATTTGTTTCACTCCTTTACCAAGCAATTGGCTTTTTTAATCTTTTATTAATTTTATTAAATAACTTGCTTTCCATAAAGCCATAACGAACACCTAATGGTGATGGATGGCTAGTTGCTATTATATAGTGATGTTTTGCAATATGTTTTTGTTTTTGTTGTGCTTGTTTCCCTAGCAAAACAAAGATAATGCTTTCCTCGCGCGCTGACAACTTTTTAATTACTGCATCAGTAAACTTTTCCCACCCAATATGACGATGAGAATTAATTTTTCCAACCTCAATTGTTAAAACGGTGTTAAGTAAAAAGACACCTTGTTGACTCCATTTTGTCAAATCATTGTCAGTTTTGATAATATTCAGATCTTTTTGTAATAATTTTTTAATATTTTTTAAAGTTCGTGGTGTTTTTACATCATTATTAGCTGAAAAAGCCAATCCGTTGGCTACACCTTGTTCTGGATATGGGTCTTGTCCCAAAATAACTACCCGAACTTTATCAAATGGTGTGTTTTTAAAAGCTTGAAAAATTTTATCTTTGGGAGGTGCAATTTGTTTTGTCTGGTATTCTTGTTCTAATTGCTGCATTATTTTTGGAAAATATAACTTTTTATATTCATTTTTTAAGACTTCATCCCAATCATTTCCAATCATTTTTCCTCCATTTTTTGAGCTATTTTTTGAAAAATTTCAACTGGTATTTGTTCAGCGCGATTATTTAGTGTAAAACCGTTTTTAATTAAAAGTGCTGAAAGTTTTTCTTGGTCATAATTTTTTAAATTGTTTTTCAAGGTTTTCCTTTTTTGCTGAAAGCTATCTTTAACTAATTGTTGAAAAAACAATAAGTTGGGAAGTTCTTTTTTCTTTTTTAACGATAACAAAACGCTATCAACATTAGGTTTTGGAAAAAACACATCTCTTTTAATTGTTTGAATTTTTTCAATATAAAAATTGGATTGCATTATAACCGAAAAGGCATTATATTCTTTACTCTTAGGTTTAGCAATTATGCGTTCGCCAACTTCTTTTTGAAGCATAATAACCATTTCGTCGAAGATGTTGCCTTCGTTAATTATTTTCATTAAAATAACCGACCCAACCGAATATGGCAAGTTTGCCACTAATAAAGTTTTGTTAAAGTTTTTTGTTTTAATTAAATTTAGATTTTCTCCTAAAAAATCAGCCATTATTATCTCAACATTTGAATATGTGTTTAAATTTTCCTCTAAAACGACCTTTAGTTGCGAATCTATTTCATAAGTTATAACTTTAGCTCCACTTTCTGCTAAAAAAACAGTTAAAGCACCAATTCCGGCACCAACTTCGACAACAAGATCATTTTCATTAATCTTAGCATACTGAGCAATTTTTTTCAAAAGATTACTGTCAGTAATAAAATTTTGACCATGTTTCTTTTTAAATTTAAATCCTTGGTCGCGTAATGTTGTTATTTTATTTTTTGAATAATCCATGTTTCACCTAAATATATTATACTAAGTTTTTAAAAAAATAACAACGAAAATAACTGCTTCCTTAGCAGTTAGCAAATTTTCATTTGAAATTCCGTTTTATACTTAAAAACTGCAATAAGTTTGGTTATAATAGATTTTATGTTTCTTTGCCAAAAAGGAGGGATTAAAAATGAAGGAATGGAAACATTTAT
>PWIL01000121.1 GCA_003560455.1 Mollicutes bacterium | reverse complement strand
GCCATGGCTTCTTTTACGGCAAATGGAAGCCTTTTTATTCTTTCCTTAAGAATGTAATCAGTAGCTCCTGACTTAAGACAGTTTACTGCAGTTTCCTCATTGATTGATCCTGTGAGAACAATAAAAGGAAGATAGGGGTTATGCTCAAGACTGATTTTCAATGCAAAATCTGCATCAAAAACCGGCATGGAATAATCTGATATGATGATTTGAGGATCAAAAGTCCTGAGAGCTCTGCGAAAATCTTCTTCTGTATCTACTCTTATGGATTCAATTTCAATACCACCCTCATTGATCTCGTTAACAGCAAGCTCAAAATCTGTAAGAAGATCCTCGGCGAAAAGTATTCTTAGTTTTTCTTCCATGATTTTGCATTATTCAAATAATTTCATTTATGCAAGTTAATTAAAAACTTAATAAAAGTAAAGAGATCATTCAGTTATCCTGCCCGGCAATGAAAAGCTGAAAGAGGCTCCTCTCCCTGGTTCACCGGTCGCCCATATATTTCCTTCGTGTCTGTGAATTATTCTTTGAGCTATGGCCAGCCCAACGCCCGAACCTTCAAAATCTTCAGAGTTATGCAACCTTTGAAAAACCTGAAAAATTTTATAACTGTATTCATTCTTAAACCCAACACCATTATCCTCTACAAAATAAATCAGCTGATCACCATTAATTTTTCCTCCGACTTTAATTTTCGGTTTTTCCCGGTTTACTGTAAATTTTATAGCGTTGGAAATAATATTAATCCATACCTGTTTTATAAGCGTTTTATCAGCCCAGGTATTTTGTAATTCGTCAATAGTAAATTCAATTTTTTCTTTTTGATATTCATTGACTAATTCGTTGATTACATCATTTACCATTTTTGTCATATCAATTTCAACACATTTAATATCATTTCGTCCTACGCGTGAAAATTCGAGCAGGTCGGTTATCAGCCTGTCCATAATTCCGGTGTTATCTGTTATGACTCCAAAGAGCCGCCGGGCCTCATCATCAAATTGCTTTTCATATTGAGCTGATAAAATTTTTGTAAAGCCGGTAATTGCTCTCAGGGGGGCTCTCAGGTCATGTGAAACCGAATACGAGAATGCTTCCAGTTCTTTATTTGCCGCTTCCAGTTGAGCGGTGCGTAAAGCAATCCTGTCTTCAAGATACAATTGAGATTCCTTGTATGGTGTAATATTACTATGTGTTCCGATCATCCTGACGGGTGCACCCTTTTTATCTTTCTCAACAACTTTACCCCTGTCCAGAATCCATATGTAACTACCGTTTTTGGCCCGCATACGATATTCGGCAGTATAGGCCTTTGTTTCACCTTTCAGGTGCTTATCAATGGTAATGTTTAACTCCGGCAGATCATCGGGATGTAAAAGTTTTCTCCAGGTCTCAAAATTGTTTTCCAGATCATCCATTTCGTATCCCAGCATATCTTTCCAACCCCTGGAATAATAGGTCTGGTTAGTTACAATGTTCCAGTCCCAAACGCCATCACCTGTGCCGGCCAAAGCCAGCATCCATCGTTTCTCATTTTCCCGCAATTCAAACTCTGCTTCTTTTTGTTTGGTAATATCCCTGCCTACTCCGATTATTTCAATCACGTTCTTGTTTTCATCAAGTATTGAAGTATCGGTCCAGGCAATCCACCTCCAGCCATCAACCGTAAGGGCACGTTGCTCAACATAACAGCTATGGGGAGGGCTATATAATTTCTTCATTGCATCCTCTGTAGCTTTTCTGTCATCGGGGTGTACAAGGGGTAAAAATGTTTTATTCAGAAGTTCTTCCTGCGACTTTCCAAACAATTTGCAGTAGGACGGACTAACAAATAAGAATTTCCCTTCTGTATCTACTTTAACAACCAAATCATTCATATTTTCCAACAACAGCCTGTAAAGCTCTTCACTTTCTGCCAGATTTTTTTCCATCTTCTTTCTTTCGGTAATATCGCGAAGACTGACATGCAGAACCTTTTCTCCTTTAAAGGAAATCAATGTCAATACTACCTCTGCATCTACTACTTCTCCATTCATCTTTTTATGCTTCCACTCAAATCTCAGATTTCCTTCGTCAATTGTTTTAGTGATTACTTGTTTGGCTTTTACCGACGACCTGATTCCGTCGGGCTGAAAATCAGGAGATAAATCCCAGGGTGTTTTCCCCATAAGGTCACTTTTGTTTTCAAACCCAAAAAAATGCAGAGTGGCGTCATTACAATCAATAAAGGCGCCATCTTTCAGCAGAAAGAAAGCATCAGCCGACATCAAAAACAAACTTCTGAAAGCATCTTCACTTTGTTTAATAGATGCTTCGCCCCTTTTTCTTTCCTCCAGTAATTCTTCCAGCATTTTATTGGCCGACTCCAGGATGCTGCTTTTGAATTTCAGTTCGCGGTTTTTATGCAGAATTCGTTTATAAAGATTTACAATCATCCATACTGACAGGAAAAGGAGTGCACCGGCAATTAACAGAACCGGGATAAAATAAAACGGCCTGTATCCGGTGTCGGGTAAATCAAGCCACTTATTCAAACTTTGATAATAAACTGATTGAGGGTCATTTTTTAATTCCCCCAATCTGACATCGATTGTGTTAATGATTGCCTGATCTGCAGACTTAGGAAAGGCAAAAAATAATGGAACAGGATTCAGAATGATTGGGGTAGGTGCGAGCAATGTATCCCGGCGGGGCGAAAAATAAAAGAACCTGTCGGCCAGTAAAAGATCAACCCGATTCTGTTGCATGGCATGAATTGCCTGCTCATAATCATCAAATTCTCTCACAAGAAACTCAACATCAAATTTTTCAGTCAATTCTGTACGCAAATATTGACTCTGCAGCGAACCCCTGAGTACTGCAATGGTTTTGTAATTTAACTCTTTTATCTCGTTAATCAAATTCGCCGAAGTTGCAAAAAACTGCACCCATGATTCAATTACCGGCACCCGGCTGAATACAAACCTTGATGCTCTCTCTTCAGAATATGCCACATCAACAAGAAAATCAATATTGCCACTGGCAAGGTTTTCTATATGGTTATTCCAGGAGTCAAAAACAAACTCTATTTCAAGGCCTTCTTTTTTGGCAATATACTCAATGATATCAACAAAGAGCCCTGCAGGCTGATTTCTTTCATCGAGAAAAACTTTGGGTGGATTATCATATATTCCCACTTTCAAGAGGTCAGATGCATGGATTATTCCTGTATGCAAAATACAGAAAAATACAAACAAATATTTAACAGGAATTATTCTCATATTTTTGATTATACCTGGCGGAACAACCTGCTTATTAAAGATTCAAAATCTTCTGAGCTTACAGGTTTGGTAAGATAATCATCCATTCCGTGATTCATATATTTTTCGCGGTCGCCTTCAAACGCATTGGCACTGAGACCCACAATGGGGGGTAATTCCTTATATTGTTCCCTTAAAGCACGGGTGGCAGTAACGCCATCCATGCCGGGCATTTGTATATCCATCAGTATCAGATCGAACATGCCGGGTTTAAAAATCTCAAGAACCTCCCGACCGTTTTGTGCAACCCTTACTTTATGACCCATTGATTCCAGTATGATCAGTACAACTTTTTGATTTACAATCTTATCTTCAGCAAATAAAATGCTGAGTACCGCAGGTTTTTTTGTATTTTTTATTTTGATCTGGGCTGATTGAATCTTTGGGTTTTCTTTGCTTTTCACCTTTCTGGCCTTAAAAGTAAACCAAAAAGTGCTTCCTTTTCCGGGAGTACTTTCCACTCCAATTTCACCACCCATTAATTTAACCAGTTCCTTGCAAATAGACAACCCCAGTCCTGTACCATCAAAGTTACGGGTGTCTTCTGTTTCAATTTGCTCAAATGGTTGGAATAATCGTTCCATGGTTTCCGGCTTTATACCAATTCCCGTATCACTCACACTCACTCTGATGAGAAGATTTTCTTTATCAAGAAACTTTTCAGGTTTGGCGTTTAGGCAAATCCTTCCCTGTTGAGTAAATTTCACTGCATTTGACAGCAGATTGTTCATTACCTGCCTTACACG
>PWIL01000048.1 GCA_003560455.1 Mollicutes bacterium | reverse complement strand
TTTCCCATAAATCCTCCTATAATATTCTATACTAATTTAAATTTTATCACTTTTCTTTTAATTTGTCTAATATTTTACTCAAAAATTATCATTAAAATTATAATAATATTAAACAATACATTACTAAAGTCATATCACTGCAAAAAATAACACTAACAAAAAACAAATTAGGCCTATTATTGGCAAATAAAAAAAGTAGCAACGCTACTTTTAGCAAATTTTTTTTCACACAACAAATTATTCTATAAATTTTTAACATTTCTAATTTAAACCTCGTAATTATCGATAAAATTTGTATTATAAATTATTAATTAATACACCCTCACATTTATATATAAAGCTAAATATTTCATGAACGATTAAGATTACGAACCAAAAAATCTAATATTTGACTACGTTCAAAGGCTAAAATACGTGTGCGAGCTTCTTTATGACTAGTAATATAACCCGGATCTTCACTCATTAAATAACCTACTATTTGTTTATAAGGATCATATCCGCGCTCTTCTAAAATATCAAGAATTTCTAATAATGTTTGTTCAATTAGTTTATCTTGAATATCATTATTTTGAAAAATTTTTGTTTCATCCATAATTACAACTCCTCTTTCGCATTGTAACATTTTTTAGTGTTTTTGACAATTTTAATACCTGATTATAATTTTGTTTCTTTTTCAAAAATGGCAATTAATTTGTTACGCAAATCATGCACTGTGTCATTGTTTTTTATAATGTAATCAAAATCTTGATAATTATCTAGTTCTATTTCAGTCGGGTGCTTTGATTTTCTTTTTTGATTTGTATCTCTTTCTAAACGAATCGTGATTAAATTTTCATATTGTTTTTTTAAATAATCTATTTCTAATACAAAGCGTATATCACTAACTGTTATGATATCAAAAAACTTTTGGTAAACTTGAATATCTTCGGCTAGGCGCCGAATAAATAAAAAATTGTCTATTTCTTTGCGAATAATTTCGGTTCCTAAATGTTGCAATAGTTTACGAGGTTTTGTTTCTTCACTACCATCCCAATCAGAAATGTTTTTGGCATATTCTTTTAAAGTAGTACTAACTTGCAAATTAATGTGTTTTAAACCTTTTTCTTTAGCTAAATCAGCAATAATTTTAGCAGTGGTATCTTTACCGGTTTGGGCTTTTCCGGAAATTAAATACAACATTAATGGAGCACCAATGCTAAAAAGTTAACTCTTTTATTGACAAAATTAAATACCACTTTGATAAAAGCAATAATCGGGGTTGCTAAAATCATGCCGATAATTCCAAAATAATAACCAAAGAAAAGTAATCCTAAAATTAAACTTACTGGGTGTAATTTTGTTGATTTCCCCATTAACAGGGGGTGCATAACAATTGATTCAAACGCTTGAATGAAAATAACAAGCGCAATAATAATTAAACCTAAAGTAACGCTTTGAGAAAAACCAACAATTGCCGCAATCGAGCCACCAAGATACGGTCCGATATAAGGAATAACATTCGTTAAACCACATAATAAAGCAAAAATTAAAGCTCCTTTTAAGCCAAGAATTGAAAAAGCGATATATGTGGTTATAAAAATAAATGTTGATAATAAAATAATCCCTCTGATATAGCCCCTTAATGAAGTATTTAAATCACATGAAAACTCTTCCAAATCTTGACGATATTTTTTCGGAACAAGATGGACCATAATATCAGTTGCATTTTCATAGCTGATTAAAACATAAAAACCAATTACTAAACCAATCATGAAAATTCCTAAACCACTAACAATCGCTCGAAGAATATTAAATGTTAACATGGGTAAGGTTTTGGGAAGTTCTTGACCAAAATTTTCAATGCCTTGCATAACTTCAGTTCTTAAAGCAACATGATTTATCCCTTCAATATTACCAAACCAAATAAAGATATTATCAATCCAGATATTAAATGCTTCGACAATTGAAGGAATTGTTCTTGATAATTCTTGTAATTGCTCAGAAAAAGTTGGAATGATAACACTGAAAAAAGCAATAATTAAAGATATAAAGACAACATAGACAATTAAAACACCAAAGATTCTTTTTATACCCCTTTGAACTAAATACTTTACTACTGGATCAAAAATCCAAGCAAAGGCTAAACCGATAAATAATGGTGAAATTATTCTTAATACCTCACCAATAAATTTTAATATTCCCGTTTCTTTAAAAAGCATTATTACGGCATAGATTCCCACAATAATAATTAAAATGTAGACAAATCTAAGAATTTTTTTGGATAATTTAATTAAGTCATTTAATTCTTCCATATCAAATTCTGGTTTCTTTTTCATTTTTATTCCTCCTTAAAACCGACCGCTAAACCAAACACCACGATTTGGAAATGACAGTTTATTACGTGGGTTTATAATCGGGCCTGTTCTTGAAAAACTGGTAAAATCTTGTCCATAAACGCCCTCGGCTATTTCAAAATGTAAATGCGCTCCTGTTGAACAGTGATCATAAAATTCAGTGCCACCCATTGTTCCTATTTGAGTATTTCTTGCAACTTGATCACCAACTCCAACATGTATTTGATTCATGTGAATATAACGCGAAGCATAAGCCTGTCCATTAACATTATGTTGTACAATCAACATTTGGCCACCGCAAACACAAGCAGAAGGCCAACTCCGCCCCAAGCGTCGATAATCATTGTAGCAATGACCGCTTATTTGATTTCTTAGACTTGATACATTTAAACTTCTAACAAATACAACTACACCATTAGCAACTGTATAAATTGGTTCCCCAGTACTGTGTGCAATATCCATTCCGGCATGAAAATTACTTCGACCAAAAATTGTTCGCCAACCAAATTCACTAGTTACCACCCCGCGAGATGTCGGACGGACAAAACTTGAATCAACCGGAAATTGAGTACAATCTTTTAATCTTTGATGTGGTTGACAATTAAAATAACGTTTATAATTATCAATCGTTTCGATAGCATCAGCTATTTCATCTTCAAGCGTCATTTCATGTTCGCCTAATTCTTGAACCCGATTTCCTAATTTGAATTGTTCATCATACAAATTACTTCTAGTTCGTTTAGCAACTTTTTTTGCATCTTCTAATTCAACATTCTTGGCTTCGGCTTTTTCAATTAAATCATTCATCGTGTCAATTAAATTTTGATTATGTTCACTCATTTGTTCAACAATTGATAATCGGAAAATGAAATCTGTTACAGTAGCTGCTCCCATAACATATTCAACGTATGCATTACTACCGTCTAATAATTGATATTGATTAATAATCCTTTTCATTTCGGCGTCTTTATCTTTAATGTCTTGGTTAAGTTGCTCTATTTCAGCAATCAAATTTTCAATTTCTAAATCGATTTCCATTAGTTCACGATTTATTCTAGCAATATTAGCGCGAATTTGATTTATTTCTTGCTCGGTTAATTTTTGTTCTTCGTTTACTTCTTTTAATTCTGCTTTTAATTGATTTAATTCATCAATTAAATCTTGCAAAGTACGATTATCATCTGCATTAGCAACAATCGGAAAAAAGATGGTTGTCGCCATCATAATGATTAAAAAAATATGCAATGCTTTTTTCAACATACTTCCACCTCTATTGTTAATTATAACATATTAGAAATAAAAGAATAACTTTTTTCATTTAATTTATTTTTATTGTCAAAAAAATGTCAAATTTTATTTATGAAACAATATTAATTTTGACACCATTTTCTTGACAAACTTGAATAATTTGTTTGGAATTAATACTAACCCCTAAATTAATGAATTGTTTTTCGTTGACATTTTCATTTTTATTATCGCGAACTACATAACCTTTAATATCAAACATTAAATCCAAATGAACTGTTGATGATTGAATACCAAAAATTTCGCCTTTTTGATTAAATACCGGACCGCCACTTTGACCACGAAGGCCGGGACTGCTAGTTTCAAAACCAATAATTTTTTGATTGTTATCACTAATAATTCTAGTTACCATACCATCCAAAGGAAAAATTGGAGTCCGCAAAAAAGCTTCCGGATTGAAATTTATTTGTTCTGTCTTTGTATCATATGAAAAAATATCTTGTTCAAGAAATGAATAACCCAAGCGGCACACACTTTCACCTGGTTCAACTTCAGTATTTTTGAAAGTAGGAAACGTTTGAGTATCAACTCTTGTAAAATTATGCCATTTAATTAATGCTAAATCTAAATCTTTATGAAAAACTATTTTTTCAATTTGACCATTGTCAAAACTATTAACAAACCAATTATGCATCTGAATAATCGCACTATCATTATATCCATATTTATTTGTCAATGCTTGTTTTTCTTTATTGTTTTGACATTTTTTTAAAGCTTCTTTATATTCTATATATTTTTGATTTATTTCATCAGCTACCATAATTTGTTCAGCAACATGCCGACAAGTTAACCCCCATCCTTCATCATTTAAAATCATAAAAGTCGCAATATCAGACTTAACTTTTTCACTATCAAAATATCGTCTTGCAGTATAAAAAGGACGGGTATATTGTTGATTCAATTTAATTGCTTCTATAAACATTTTTTTCTCCTTTCACTATTAAATAATAGCATTTTCATTTTTTTATATTATATCATGAAAAAATAGAAAAAGGTGTAATTACACCTTTAATAATTCTTCTTCCTTTTCTTTTGTTTTGCTTTCAACAATTTGATTATATTTATTAATTAATTCTTGAATTTCCTTAATTGATTCTTTTTCTTCATCCTCAGCAAGGTCCTCTTTTTTTATTAAATTATTTGCATCTTGTCTGATTGTTCGCAACGCAATCCTTGTTTCTTCAGCTATTGCTTTAATTTGTTTTACATAATCCCTTCTTGTTTCTTCGGTTAAAGCCGGAATGTTAATAATTATAAAATCACCATTATTATTGGGCGTTAAACCAATATTAGCATCATGAATTGCTTTTTCTATTTCTCCTAATGAATTTTTATCAAAAGCTTTTATTGCGATTTGCCTTGCTTCTGGAATGTTTATTTGCGCAATTTGATTAATCGGTGTTGGTATCCCATAATAAGAAACCATTATCCCATCTAAAATGGCTGCATTTGCTCGTCCAGCTCGAATATGTAAAAACCTTTCACTCATTTTATTAATTGCTTGCTGCATTTTTTCTTCTGCATCAGTTAATATTTTTTCCATTTAGTTCCTCCTCTTAATATAATAATTCTAACATTTTTTTTTCCCTTTGTCTAATATTGTAACAAAAAAAAGACACATTTTTCAATGTGTCTCTTTCTTAGTGTCCGTTTTAACAGAATAGTCTCATTTGTATCTTTAATTTACTCTAAAATCAAAACGACGACTAATGGTTCCCCGATTATTACTACACGTAATTTCTATATAACCATTATTTCGAACATTATCAACACGACTTATAACTATTGCGCCATTTTCTGTTAACATTCCTCTTGCCTGACATGAAGTAGGAATATCAAGATCTGATTGCCAAGAAACATGAACATTACTACCCCATGGAACATTAATTGTGCTGTTGCTTGTATAAGTTTTATTATTAATAAACGTTACTAATGAAATTGAAGATGGGGCGCTTCCAGTTCGATAATTAGCTGTACAACTTGTGTTTTGTCGTACTGTAAGCGTAATTGAATTACTGGTTCCCTCACAACCACCTGTTCCTGTCCAACCTCTAAAAGTATAATTATTAGAACCACTTTGTGGAGCAGTTAAGGTTATTGTTTGGCCATCTGGAACATCGCGTGTATAACGTGGAGTCCCACCATAACCACTTGGACTGGAAGTAATACTAACGTTGGCTTTTCCCGATGCAATGACGGTTAATCGGTGATCACTTGGTACAGGGGTTGATTCTTTACGATATTCCGCTATACAAGTACGAGTTGTTGTCATTGAAACATTTGTGGTTCTACTATTACTAGTACAACCAATGCCTCGCCATTGATGGAAATGCCATTCACCGACACGACTCGGCGCTTCTAATCGAACATTAGTTCCTGATGAGGCTAATTTACTATACGTTGTGCGACCACTAAAACTAGATGGATTAGCATTTATATTAACGTTTGAAACATTTCCAGAGCGAACAGTTAATTGATACGAATCATCTTTATGATAATGTGCTCGACAAAAGCGATTACTACTCATTGTAACAATAACAGTTTGACTAGTACCTGTACAACCTGTACCACTCCAGCCGGTGAATTGATAAGAACCGACCGTTGCTGGTGCTGTTAAACGCACTTGCTGACCAACTGGAATTGCATAATTATAATCTGTTCGACCACTATATTGTGATGGATTGGCATTGATATTAACATTTGATACTCCATCTGACCGGACATATAAATTATTTGTATTAACAGTCTCAACAGCATAAACAGCTGTACAATCTCTTGCCGTTGTCATTGAAACATTAACTGTATTGGCAGTGGTTGAACAACCCGTTCCTGTCCATCTTTGGAATTGAAAACTATTAATTTTTTGCGGAGCCGTTAAGCGAACTGTGGTTCCTGCGACCACTGATGTTTGATAAAATGTAACACCACCAAATTGTGATGGATTAGCATTAATTGTAACACCCGTAACACCACCAGATGAGCGAACAGTTAAATCATATGCGGTGGTAGTTGGAGCTAAATAGCGCGCTGTACACGTCCTTGCCGTTGTCATTGAAACATTAACACTACGATTTGTTGTTGAACAACCTGTTCCTGTCCAACGATCAAATTGTCGGTTTCCAACTGTCGATGGTGCTGTTAAACGCACGGTGGTTCCGGTTATTAAATATGTTGAATAATTAGTAAAGCCAGTTGCTTGACCAGGTTCACCAACAATATGAACATTTGATGCGCCAGATGAATTTACTCTTAAAAGGCTTAGTGAAGCCATTTTATAATTAGCAACGCAAGTTCTATTAACATTCATAACTCCTGAAATTGTTCGTGATGTTCCCGAGCAATTATTACCACTCCAATTTTTAAATTCCCAATTACCAACTGTTGCTGGTGCTGTTAAACTAATTCGTGTGCCATCTGATACAGATTTTATATAATTTGTTCGGCCACCATAAGTGCTTGGACTGGCGGTAACATTAACCATCGAAATACCTGATGAATTAACGGTTAAAGTATGATTTCTATCTGATACCTGGCCATAATTAGCGGTACAATTGCGATTTGTGGTCATTGAAACATTAACTGTTCGACTATTAGTTGTACAACCAGCGCCACTCCAACCCATGAAACTAGCGCCACCACTTGTTGTTGGAGCGGTTAACCGAGCCGTCGAGCCAGCAGTTGTTGGTACTACATAATTTGTTATTCCTTCAAATCTTCCAGGATTACCGGTTATATGAACATTATTAGCCCCAGATGAGGCAACACGAAGGTTATAAAGTTGACCCAATTTATAATTAGCTGTACAAGTCCGACTAGTAGACATTGTTACATTAACACTTTGACTGCTACTCGAACAACCTGTTCCCGACCAACGATCAAATTGCCAATTGCCAACTGTCGATGGCGCTGTTAAACGTACTGTTGTTCCCGCCGGAACTGAGCGATTATATTCTGTATGCCCACCATATCCTGATGGCTGAGAACTAATATTTACTAATGAAATTCCTGATGATCTAACCCGTAAATTATGGTTATTCCCCGATGGTGTTTGATAGTTAGCAGTGCAGGTGCGATTTGCGGACATTGTTACATTAACGCTTGGACTGCTACTCGAACAACCAGTACCACTCCAACCAGCAAAACTTCTACCACCGCTTGTTGAAGGGGCGGTTAAACGAACCGTTGTTCCTGATGGAACTGAACGACTGTAAGTGGTTGAACCACTATAATTTGTTGGATTTGCATTAATACTTACTATAGACACCCCACTTGAACGAACAGTTAATGTGCGTTTTTGAGTAGCAGACGTCTCATAAATCGCAGTACAAGCTCGATTTGTGGTCATCGATACCGTCACTGAGGAATTATTACTAATACAACCAGTACCAGCCCAACGACTAAAAGTTTGATTACCAACTCGTTGTGGTGCCGTTAGTGTAATTTTGGTTCCATGTGAAATTCTAGTTCTTTGATAATTTGTATTCCCACCGTATGTTGCTGGAGAAGCAGAAATATTTACTGATGTCGTTGAATTAACTGAAAGCCACCAAGTTGTCGTACTTTCATAATTGGCGGTGCAGGTGCGATTTGCGGACATTGCTACTTTTACATCTCGATTACTTGTGGTACAACCTGTTCCTGTCCAACCAGTAAAACTTCTACCCCCGCTTGTTAAAGGGGCTCTTAAAGTTAAAGTTGTTCCCTCATTAATATCTGAAACTGTGTAATTTGTTCTTTTACCATATATAGCAGGATTACCTGTAATGTTAACATTTGAAGCGCCACTAGAACGAACATTTAAATTATATGTATTAGAAGCACTTGCCTTATAATTAGCCGTGCAGGTGCGATTTGCGGACATTGTTACTTTTACATCTCGATTACTTGTTGAGCAACCAGTGCCGCTCCAACCAGTAAAAGTTGCCCCCCCACTAGTTAATGGTGCTCTTAAAGTTATTTCTTTACCATCTTCGATTCCAGTTTTTGTATAATTAGCATTATCAGAGTAAGTTGCTGGTGTTGCCGTTATAGAAACGCCATTAACACCTGAACTACGAACGGTTAAACTTCTTGTTACAGCACTTGCTACTCCACTAATATTTAACGTAACTGTTCCAGCAGTACGTCCTGTTTGACGAACAGTTATACCATCTTTTGACCAATTAGGATTAGAACTAGATAATGTCGTTTGTAGATACGTATCAAATGCACCTTGTAAAAATCCCCTTGGAGTTCTTGTTTCGTGAATACTCGCCCCTTGAACAAATCGGCTTGGCATACAACGATTTACATAAGGAACGCTACAATTCACTTGTGCATCTTGACCAGAATGTTGCCGATAACTCACACTATAAAACTGACCTGGCTTATTAGGAATTGGAATTTGTAATAATTGTGGATTTGAAGTTGAATTAGGATTGGTTGATAATGCTGATAGAGTGTATGTTCCGTTACTATTTACAGTTCGAACCGCGCCACTATATCGATCAAACAATCCCATATAATTCATATGCGGTGCGTGATACATAGTTGCTCCACCACCCATTAAACAAGACCAATCACCCTCATTTTGACCAGGTATACTCGCATGAAACAGACCAAAGTTATGACCGATTTCATGACTCATTACCCGAATCCACTCATTGTATATATCTGGGAAGAAACGCATATTAGTAACGCCCCATCTTTCTGGCATCCACATTGCACATGGTGGAGTTGAACAACCCACTTGTGCCCAAGCGCCGCTACTAGTTGTATTAGGATGCATCATAACAATATGATGATAATTTGAAGCATCTATTCTTGAACGAACATTTTGAAATAATGTATGCCGAAAACTTCGCGAATTTTGATGCGTACGAATATTACTTAAATTAACTGTATAAACGTTTCCTGATAAATTTATTTGACCATATGAACTTTGATTAACTACCGTTCGCACACTATGTCCGGTTGAGAAAAAAGCATTTCTTGCGTTGGTTGTATTAATGCGAGCTAATTTTTGATTTCGATAATTAACTAAAACAATAGCGACGCGACGATTTTTTGATGTTGGTGAAGTTGGACTGGTGGCGGCAACTTCAATGGTTGGCACTACTTCAACTTCTTCAACTTCAATAACATTCTGGTTTGAATTATAACGACCAGTTAATTGAACTTTTGCACTACTTTGTGCTCTTTCAATAACTTGCTTAGAAACATTTCCAAAATCTATTTCATAATATTTTTCATTAACCATTAAAAAATATGATATCGCATAATTTTTTTCTTGATCTGTTGCTCGAAATGCTTTTATCTGCCCTACTTTATTAACTCGTTCGGGATAATAATTTGGACGCTCATCATCATTTTGCACTAACAATTCAACATCTCGATTTGTTGTATCAATCCGAACACCATCTTCTTGTACTAATTGAATGTTTCTTTCTTCAAAATCACGTAATAACAAAACCATCCCTGGCGACATATCGCGCCGCATTCCTTCGACAAAAGCTTCTCTTTGTCCATGTAAAATATGTACTTCAGCTTCGCCATCAATTAAATCTTTTACTTTAAAATAAATTAAATCAACTAGTTCTTCACCACCAGTTGCTACTTCACCTTCCATTGTTAATTTTGACAATAAAAAGTAATTTGTTCGTTGATTATGAACATAACCGGCTTCAATTGATTTTTCAACTATCTCAGAAACAACTTCTTCAATATTTCTTTCAAAATAATTAAAATTACCCAGCAAATCTCTTGCTTCCTCATTTAATCCTTCAATTTGCAAGACGTTATCTTCTTCACCAACTTTAATAACAATGCTTGGATTAATGTCCAAACTATAAATTGCAAAAATCCTTTCTGCTAAATAATCTCTTGTTGGAAAAAAGGTAACCAACAAAAATACAACTAACCCTACGGATGAAAATTGCAAAAAATAATCTTTCATTGAAGTTTTTTGCATACCCGCATATATTTTCTTTCCCATAAATCCTCCTAATAATTTCTATTCTAATAATAATTTTAACACTTTTTTTTGCTTTTGTCTAATATTGTAAAAAAAGATACAAATTTGTATCTTTAATTTACTCTAATGTTAAATCGACGACTAACTGCTCCATTGTTATTATTACAATTAATTTCTATAAAACCATTCGTTTGAACACTATGTATTCTAGCCCAACCAAGAGCGCCATATGTTCGATTCACCAGCCCATTTATTTCACAGTCTGTTGGTAAATTAACATCACTTTGGAAAGAAATATCAACACTGCTTCCTCTTGAAACAGTTATTGTTTGATTATTATCATATTTTACATTATTAATATATGTTAGCAATGAAATTTCCGAATTAATTTGGGGAGTTTGACTATACCTTTGATATTCTGCAATACACCAACGATCACCTCGCATAACAATTGAAACTGTTGGTGAACTACTTTGACAACCGTCACCATCTCTACTCCAACCAACAAATTGCCATTCTCCAACTCTCGTTGGGGCTGTTAATTCTATTCTTCGATTATGTGGGACAGTATTATTAAACCAATAATTTGTTACAGAACCATAATTTGATGGATTACCAGTAATACGAACATCACTTGCTCCCCTTGAATGAACTCGAAGAGTATGGGTTTGACCAGGTGTCGTACTATCTTTTCTATATTCAGCTATACAACGCCGATTGCCTCGCATATTGAAAGTTATTGTGCGATTTGAACTACTACAATTATCTCCTGTCCAACGAACAAAGCGCCAGTCGCCAACTGTATTTGGAGCCGTTAATTCTATTCTTTGATTATGCGGAACTGTATTATTGAATATATAATTTGTTACAGAACCATAATTTGATGGATTACCAGTAATACGAACATCACTTGGTCCAGATGATTGCACTCGAAGCGTATGGGTTTGACTAGGTGGCGTACTATCTTTTCTATACTCAGCTACACAACGCCGATTGCTTTGCATAGTAAAACTTATTTTACGATTTGAACTACTACAATTATCTCCTGTCCAACGAACAAAGCGCCAGTCACCAACTGTATTTGGAGCCGTTAATTCTATTCTTCGATTATGTGGGACACTATTATTAAACCAATAATTTGTTACAGAACCATAATTTGATGGATTACCAGTAATACGAACATCACTTGGTCCGGATGATTGCACTCGAAGCGTATGGGTTTGACTAGGTGGCGTACTATCTCTTCTATATTCAGCTATACAATGCCGATCACCATTCATAATAATTGGTATTGTTCGGGATGTACTACTACAATTATCTCCTGTCCAACGAACAAAGCGCCAGTCACCAACTCTAGCAGGAGCAGTTAATTGTATTTTTCGACCATGTTGAATATCACGAACTCTATAATTGGTATGATACGAATAAGTACTTGGACTTGCAGTAATATTCACACTATCTGGTCCCTCTGCATGTACTCGCAAAGTATGACCTACACTTGGCGCTCTTCCATAATTAGCAATACAAGTACGATTTCTATCCATTATAATAGTTTGTGTTCGCGATCGATTACTACAATTACTACCACTCCAACCTGTAAAAGTAGCGCCATTACTAACTTCTGGGGCGGTTATTGTTACCTTAGTCCCAGATGGAATAGGCTCATTATATGGTGTTACTTTTCCATATTGCGTAGGATTAGTAGTTATTCTAACTAATGAAGCTCCCTCTGAACGAAGCCTTAAAGTATAAGTCTGAGCTGATGATGATTGATAAACTGCAGTACAAGTACGATTTGATGTCATCGCTATTCTTACTACTCTTTGATTATGATTACAACCTATTCCTTCCCACCTGATAAAATTTTGACCACCAACTTGATGCGGCGCAGTTAAAGTAATTTCGGTCCCAGTCGGAATGCCAGTTCTTTGATAACTATTATCTGCGTTTCCACCATATCGCGTTGGATCGCCTGTAATATTAACACTTACATTTGAATTAACTGTTAAAGTTCTTGTTACATCGTCTCCATAATTAGCTGTACAAGTCATATTAGAATCAACAGTAAAACTTATTGTACGATTTGAACTATTACAATTAGTACCTGTCCAACCTGAAAACCGCTTGAAGCCGCTAATAGATGGGGCGGTTAAAGTTACTTGTGTTCCTCTATCAATATTTGGAACAGTAAGCGGTGCTCTATTGTTATTAAACCGCGAATCAGAAGAAGAAATAGAAACTTGTGACAAACCCGCTACTTTAACTTCTACACTATATTTATTAACTGATGCAGTTTCATAATTAGCTACACAAGTCATATTCCTTGTCATTGTAACGACTATTGAACGGTTATTGTGATGTTCACGATATTGACAATTATTGCCTCCCCAATTTTGAAATCTAGCACCATTGACAAATTCTTGGGCGACTAAAGTAATTTCTTTTCCATCTTCAATATCACTATGAGTAATATTAGTAAAATTACTATACTTACTAGGAGTAGCAGTTATCCGAGCATTATTAACCCCTTGACTTTGAATTGTTAAAGACCTTGTCACTTGACTAGAAAGACCGCTTATATTAACTGTTACAGTATTATTTGTACGACTCGTTTGACGAACTGAAATTCCACCGCTTGACCAATTAGGTAATGAATTTGAAAGAACTCGAAGTAGCGTTGTTTGTGAATGACTATTTGTAAAACCATTCGGCGATGGACTTTCATGGATACTAGCACCTCCGGTAAAACGACTTGGCATACAACGATTTACACCTGGTGACTGACAATTGATTTGAGAGTCTGCTCCCGAATGTTGTCGATAACTCACAGTATAAAAACGCCCACCACCTTTAGGTATTTGCAATAATTGCGGATGATTGGTCGAATTAGGATTAGTTGATAGTGATGCAATTGTATATGTTCCATTACTAGTTACCCTATTTACTTGAGAACTATTCAATAAACCTATATTATTCATTTGCGGAGCATTAAACATTGTCGACCCAAAACCCATTGGACAAGATTGATCACCATATTCATATATTTGTGATTCTGAAAAACCAATATTTCTCATTTCTACTGGCACTGGCAAATTACGATCTAAACTTGAATGATGCATGCCAAGATTATGGCCTAATTCATGGACCATAACTTTCACCCATTCATTCCAAATATTAGGAAAATAACTAGAAGCCCATTGTTCTGGAATCCAAGTTCGACAAGGAGGACTACTACAACCAACACCACCATAAGCACTTGTGCGGCTTCCAGGATTTGGATGGATCATTAAAATATGATGATATTTTGAGGTGTCTATTCTTGTTCTTACTGCTTGATACACATCACTACGATGAGTATGCGTATCAACAAAACGATTTATTTCGTTTAAAGTAACTTCATAAACATTGCCAGTAAAATTTAGTCGTCCATAAGAACTAGCGCTCATCCGACTTTTTACACTATTACCGCCACCAAATACTGCATTATTAGCATTTGTTCGATTTATCTGCGATAACTTTTGCGTTGAATAATTCACTAAAACAACAGCAGTTTGCCTAGTCCTTGAATCAGCTTGTCTACTAAGACCTGTTGCAGCAACAGCTGTCGTCGGTATTATTTGAACTTCCGAAACTTGGATAACTTCACGACTAGAATTATAACGACCTTTTATTTCAATTTGAGTTCCACTTTGTATATTTTGGAGAATTGAAGAACTTATTCGACTAAAATCAAGTTGAAAAAATCGCCCGCCAACTTCTAATGAATATATTGTTGAATGAGCGTATGAATCACCAAAAGGCATTGTTGTAGACAAAATTTGAAATTCACCAGATTTTATTAACTTTTCCGAACGATAATTAGGACGTTCAGCATCTTGTTGAACCAAAACTTCAACTTGACGATTTGTCATATCAATACGATCATCATCTTCTTTTACAAATTGAATATTTCTTGCTTCAAAATCACGTTTTAACAAAACCATCCCTGGTGACATATCATTTCGCACTCCTTCAACAAATGCTTCTCTTCTCCCATGGAAAAGATGCACTTCTGCTTCAGCATCTATTAAATCTCTTACTTTATAATAAATTAAATCAACTAATTCTTCACCACCAGTGGCTACTTCACCTTCCATAGTTAATTTCGACAATAAAAAATAATTAGTCCTTTGATTATGAACATAACCTACTTCAATTGCCTCTTCAACTATATCAGATACAACATCTTCAATATTTCTTTCATAATATTGAAAATTTCCAAGCATTTCTCGAGCTTCTTTATTTAAGCCTTCTATACTTAACACATTATCGTGTTCACCAACTTTAATAACAATACTTGGATTAATATCCAAACTATATATTGCAAATATCCTTTCTGCTAAATAATCTCTTGTTGGAAAAAATGTCACCAACAAAAAGACAACCAAACCAACAGATGAAAGTTGTACAACATAATCTTTCATCGAAGTTTTTTGCATCCCCGCATATATTTTTTTACCCATAAAATTAAAACCCTCCTATACTACTTTAAAATTGTATCATTTTTTTTTAAATTTGTCCAACAATTTTCGCAATTTATTATTTAACAGCAAATTTTCATTTGAAATTCCGTTTTATACTTAAAAACTGCAATAAGTTTGGTTATAATAGATTTTATGTTTCTTTGCCAAAAAGGAGGGATTAAAAATGAAGGAATGGAAACATT
>PWIL01000068.1 GCA_003560455.1 Mollicutes bacterium | reverse complement strand
CTAAAAAAGATGTGGCGATTGGTGATTTGTTTTTTATTGGCGCTTATGCCATTTTCCCACTAATCTTTTTTGCTAATTTAGTCGCCCCACTAGTCCAAGTAGCTTCAAATCAATTAGCTGTTTATCCAGTTGTTTTGGGGGCTGTTTTTTCATTGTTATTGTTAATTTTTTCCATTGATATCTTAGCAAAAATTGATAATATGAATCAAAAATTTAAAGTTCATCTATGCGCATTATCCTTGCTTTTGTTTTTGATATCACTGATTGCTAATAAAGTTATTTCAATTATTTTTTAAAAAGGTTTGTAAAAGCCTTTTTTTTCAGCCAAAAAATTGGTATAATATAGATACAAAAATACGGAGGGATAAGATGAAAAAGACAAAAATAATTGCGACGATTGGACCGGCGAGTAAAGATGAAGATACATTAAGAAAAATGATTTTAGGTGGTATGGATGTGGTACGTTTAAATTTAACGCACGCTGATCACGCTTTTTGTAAAAACATTATTAGTAAAATAAAAAAATTAAATGAAGAATTAGATCGTCATGTGGCTATTTTATTAGATACCCAGGGTCCAGATATTCGGGTTGGAACAATTGCAAAGGATTCAGCCAAATTAACTAAAGGTGATAAAATCCGTATTTATAAAAATGAAGTATTAGGCGATCGAACAAAGTTTTCTTTGAACGATCCAGCAGTTGTCGATGAAGTTTTAGTTGGAGCACGAGTTTTAATTGATGATGGCAAAGTGGAATTAAAAGTAGTTGATAAAGATAAGGGCTATTTACTTTGCGAAGTAAAAAATGAGGGCTATATCGCTTCTAAAAAAAGTGTTAATATTTGTGGTTCACCAAGAGTTCGTCCTTTTTTAAGTGAAAAAGATATTGAAGATATTAAATTTGCAAATCAAGTAGATGCTGATTTTTTAGCTGTATCATTTGTATCATCATATGATGATATTTTAGAAGTAAATGACTTACTAATTTCAATGGGTAATGATCATATTGGTTTAATTGCTAAAATTGAAACTGAAAAATCAGTTCAAAAAATTGATAATATTATTGAAGAATGTGATGGAATTATGGTTGCGCGTGGTGATTTAGGTGTTGAAATGCCATTGGAAAAAATTCCTGGTATTCAAAAGAAAATCATTAATAAATGTATTGACAAAGGGAAAGTATGTATTGTGGCAACTGAATTACTTGCTTCAATGGAAGTAAAAATTCGGCCGACTAGAGCCGAAGTATCAGATGTTGCAAATGCAGTTATTGATGGTGTTGATAGCGTTATGTTAAGTGGCGAAACAGCGATGGGTCAGTATCCTATTTTAGCAGTTGAAACAATGAAAAAAATCATTAAAACTGCCGAGGCAAATATTAATTATACCGCTTTATTAGAAAAAGGAAAGCGAAGTGAAGTGCCAGATATTGTTGGTTTAATTGCTTATAGTGTGGCTGATTGTTCAAATCGGCTATCAGCAAAGGCAGTGATGGTAACAACTGCCTCTGGAACGACTGCTCGTAAATTGAGCCGTTTTCGGCCATTAAGTCCCATTTTTGCTTTAAGTCCTAATATTGTGACAGTGAAAAGTTTAGCATTGCATTTTGGTGTTATTCCAATTTTAGTAAAAGAATTAAATCAATTTGATAAAATAACAAAAATGGCAATAGATGTTGCAAAAGAAAGGTTAACATTAGAAACTGGTGATAAGATTTTGATTACCGGGGGCTATCCATTTAAGGAAAATAGTCCGACTAATTTTATGAAAATAGAAGAAATCTAAAAGGAGGGTTGGTTATGTATAAACTAGGAGAACATTTTGCTCCTGATTTTCAAATGGCCATTGCTAATCCAGATTGTGTCATTAAAGGCGAAAAATTTCGGATTACAGTTTTAACTGAAACCCTCGTTCGTTTGGAATATAATGAAAATGGCATTTTTGAAGATCGACCTACTAAGTTGGTTCAACAACGAAATTTACCAAAACCAAATTTTAAAATTAAGCAAGATAAAAAATATTTAGAAATATCAACATCTATTTTCAAATTGAATTATCAAAAGGAAAAACACTTTTTTGGTGGAAAAGTTTATCCGACAGCTAATTTAAGTATTAAATTGAATCATACTGATCGAGTTTGGTATTATGGTCATCCAGAAGTTCGAAATTATGGAGCGCCAAATAATATTTTGATAAATGACCGTGATAAATATAAATTTACAAAAGGTCTTTATTCATTAGATGGTTTTACAAGTATTGATGACAGCGAAACAGATGTCGTTGATGAAGGGGGCTGTTTTGTTAAACGTGAAGGTGAAACAATTGATATTTATGTTTTTTTATATTATAAAAATTTTCATCAATGTTTAAAAGATTATTTTGCCATTACTGGACCACCCGCCCTCCTGCCCCGTTATGCATTAGGGAATTGGTGGAGTCGTAATGAACCATATAATGATAAAACAATTCGAAAATTAGTTGATAACTTTGAATTTCATGAAATTCCGTTAGCGGTATTATTGTTAAATCATGATTGGCATATTCGCAAATATGACGAAATAACAGATATTCAATCAAGTTTTACTTTTAATGAAGAGCACTTTGAATCGCCAATTAATATGATAAAATTTTTACATTCAAAAGGAATTCGGATTGGCCTTAGTGTAAATCCGCTTGAAGGAATTTATCCATTTGAAACTAATTTTCAAATGATAACTAAATATTTAAATCCTGACGAAGACAATAGAATTCCATTTAATATCTTAGAACCAAAAGTCTTAGATGTTTATTTTAAATTATTGATTCATTATTTAGATGCAATGCATGTTGATTTTTATTGGTTAAATTTGGAAAGCGACAAGATTAAAGATATTGAAAAATTTTATTTAAATCATTATCATTTTTATGATATGAAACGAAATTATAAAAGGCGACCAATGATTTTAGCTGAAAACACTAATATCGCACCACATCGTTATCCTGTTTTATATTCTGGTAAAATAGAAGTCGATTGGAAAGTTTTAAAAGCAATCCCATTTTTCAATGTTTCAGCTACAAATAATGGAGTATCGTGGTGGAGTCATGATATTGGTGGTTTTTCAGGTGGCATTGAAGAAGATGAGTTATATATTCGCTTTGTTCAACTTGGTGTCTTCAGTCCTATTTTAAAATTTGGTGTTGATAAGGGTCGATTTTATAAACGTGAACCATGGCGTTGGGGAATTAATACAAGTACGATTACAAAAGAATATTTAAGATTACGGCATCGTCTAATTCCGTATTTATATTCAGAAGCGTATAAGTATCATAAGCATAGTAAACCGTTACTTGAACCAATTTTTTATCGTTATCCAGAAATGTATGATGATAATTTATACCGAAATGAATATTATTTTGGTAGTGAACTCTTTGTTTGTCCAATCATTAATAAAAAAGAAGACATTATGAAGCGAACCATTCATCATTTTTATATGCCGGAAGGTGTTTGGTATGATTTTTATTCGGGCAAACGATTTCCGGGACCAGATAATTATGTGTCATTTTTTAAAGAACAACAATATCCAGTTTTTGCCAAAGCTGGTTCAATTATTCCGTTTGGTGAAAATGATAATATTTTTGATACAACACCACCGAAAAATATGGAAATTCATATTTTCCCAGGACGGTCAAACACATATGAATTATATGAAGATGATGGAATGACTGATCTTCATCGTAAAGGTTTTTATTTAAAAAGCTTAATTGAATATAATTATTTACCAAGTAATTATACTTTTATTATTCGTCCTTTAGAGGGCAAAAGTGGTATTATTCCTGAAGAGCGTAATTATAAAATTCGATTTCGAAATACTAGAAAAGCAAAAGATGTTTCAGCTTATGTCAAAGATAAAAGAATTCCGTTAAAATCTTATGTTGAAGAAAATGATTTTATTGTTGAGGTCAATAGTGTCCCCACTATTGCACAATTAACAATTAATTGTAAAGGTCAAGATATTGAAATCGATGCATTGCATATTATTAATGATGATATTTATGGTATTTTATCTGATTTAACGATTGAAACAGCATTAAAACAAAAAATTTATGATATTTTATTTAGCGAGCAATCAATTCAAAGAAAAAGAATTGAAGTGCGAAAATTAAAAAAAGACGGTTTAGACCTAAAATTTATTAAACTGTTTTTAAAATTACTTGAATATATTGAGCAAGTATAATATAATGAAAATTAATAAGGAAGAGTAGTAGTAAAAAAAGATTTTTTTAAGCGAAAAAGTGGTTGGTGCAAACTTTTAAAAAATAATTTTATGAACTTGCTTCTTTAAATCCATTTTGGCGGGTAATTCCGTTATCAATCAAGAGCATAAAATATTATGAATTAAGGTGGTACCGCGTTTTTGACGTCCTTAAATTAGTAATATTTTTTTTATAAAAAGGAGTAGTAATTATGTGGGGAATTGAATATATATTAATATTTTTATTTGTTTATTTTTTATATTATGTGTTTATTTTTCGGAAAGAAGAAAAATTAAAAAATTATCAAAATAGTACTGAAATGAAACATTTAATTAATCGTTACCGGTTAAATATGAAAAAATTGAATTTGAAAAAGACAGTTCAAAAAATCGCTTTAGTTAACGCCTTAATTATTACTTTAACTTTAATGGTTGTTGATCAGTTTCAAGAAATATGGTTGAAAATTTTAGTTGGTTTTGCAACAGTTTTAGTTTTACAATTACTGACTTATCATTTATTAGGAAAATATTTAAAAAGAGGTGAAAAAAAATGAATGATGTAAAAGAAAGGGAACTTAAATGGCAAAAATATTGGGAAGAAAATAAAATTCATGAAGTTGATATTTTAAACGCTAAAAATCCTTTTTATAATTTAATGATGTTTCCATATCCATCAGCGGAGGGTTTGCATATGGGCAATGTATTTGCTTATATTGGGGCAGATATTTATGGGCGTTATAAAAAATTAAATGGCTATGATGTTTTTGAGCCAATGGGCTTTGATGCTTTTGGAATTCATAGTGAAAATTTTGCAATTAAAATTGGTGTTCATCCAGCTGAATTAATTCCCAAAAATATTGAAAACTTTCGAGAAAATCAATTAAAAAAATTAGGTGTGATGTTTGATTGGCGTCATCAAGTAGATACAACCAATCCAAATTATTATCAATGGACGCAATGGATCTTTTTAAAGTTATATGAAGCTGGCTTAGCTTATAAAAGAAAGGCGCCAGTTAATTGGTGTGGTTCTTGTAAAACGGTGCTTGCTAATGAACAAGTAGAAGGTGGTTTATGCGAGCGTTGCAAAAGTATTATTGAGAAAAGGGATACTGAACAATGGTTTTTTAAAATTACTGATTATGCTGAACGGTTATTAAATAATTTAGATTGGATTGATTGGTCAGAAACAACCAAAACCGCCCAAAGAAGGTGGATTGGAAAATCAGTTGGTTTAGAAATGGATTTTCAAATTGTTGATAGTCAAGAAAAAATTCGAGTTTATACGACTCGGCCAGATACTATTTTTGGAGCGACTTATATGGTAATAGCTCCTGAACATCCACTATTAAATGAAATTATTACTGAAGAATATCAAGATGAAGCATTTAAATATATTGAAGAAGCGAAAAGAAAAACAAATATTGATCGGGAAAGCGTTGATAAAGAAAAAACGGGAGTTTTTACTGGTTCATATGCGATTAATCCTGCAAGTGGAAAAGAGATTCCGATTTGGATTTCTGATTATGTGTTAATGATTTATGGAACAGGTGCTATTATGGCTGTTCCGGCTCATGATCAACGAGATCTTGATTTTGCTAATAAATATAATTTAGATGTTATTGAAGTGATAAAAGGTCCAGAATTTGATCGAAATTTTGCTTATACTGAACCAGGCAAATTAGTTAATTCGGGTCAGTTTGATGGACAACTTAATACCGAAGCAATGACTGAAATGAATGAATGGTTAAAAGAAAAAGCAAATGGTTTGGAAAAAGTTAATTATCGTTTACATGATTGGTGTATTTCAAGGCAAAGATATTGGGGTCCGCCAATTCCGATTATTTATTGTGATGCTTGTGGAACAGTACCGGTGCCTGAAGAAGAATTGCCTGTTTTATTACCAGAAGTTGAAGATTTCCGGCCCAAAGGGGAGGGAACTTCACCGTTAGCTAATATTGCTGAATTTGTAAATACAACTTGTCCAAAATGTAATCAGCCAGCTAAAAGAGAAACTGATGTGATGGATAATTTTCTAGACTCAGCTTGGTATTTTTTCCGTTATCCATGCACCGATTTTAATGACCGGGCATTTGATAAGGAAGTTGTTGATAAATGGTTGCCGGTTGATATGTATATTGGTGGTAATGAACATGCAGTTTTGCATTTGATGTATACGCGTTTTATTACAATGGTTTTTAAAGATTTAGGTTTTATTAATTTTGAAGAACCATTCCATAAATTTAGGGCGCATGGTATTATTACTAAAGATGGTCATAAAATGAGCAAATCAAAGGGTAATGTGGTTAATCCGGATGAATATATTGATTATTATGGTGCCGATGCAATGCGTTTTTACCTAATGTTTTTAGGACCTTATCAAGAAGGTGGTGACTTTAGTGATAGTGGAATTAAAGGAGCCAAAAGATTTATTGATCGGGTTTATAATTATTATGACCAAGTTGTTTATCAAGAAGAAGAGATAAACCAGGAATTAATTAATTTGATAAATGAAACAGTTAAAGATGTGACTAATGATGTTGAGGAATTAAAATATAATACGGCAATTGCTAAAATAAGAGTTTTATTTAATTATATTGAAAAAGAAGATATTAAAGATCGGGAAGTTTTAGCAACTTGTTTGAAATTGTTAGCGATTTTTATTCCCCACACGGCTGAAGAATTATGGCATAAATTAGATTATCAGGAAAGTATTTTTGCTGCTCAATGGCCGAAATATGATGAAACAAAAATTGTTCGGGAAACCTTTGAAATGGTCGTGCAAGTAAACGGCAAAGTTCGGGGTAAGGCAACTGTTGATAGTAATATTAGTAAAGAAGCAATGGAAAAAGAAGCTTTAAAAATTGATAATGTGCAAAAATTTATTGCTGATAAAGAAGTTTTAAAAATAATTATTATTCAAAATAAATTGGTTAATATAGTGGTGAAATGATGGAAAAAAAATTATTGATTGAATTATTAAAAAATAAGGGATTTTCTAAAAAAATAGTGCAAGCTTTTCAAAAAGTAAAACGGGAAGATTTTGTTAAACCAGAATATCAACAATATGCTTATTTAGATGGACCGTTACCGATTGCTGATAAAGCGACAATTTCGCAACCACAAACAATTGCGTTCATGCTTGATTTATTGGAAATTAAAGATGGAAACAATATTTTAGAAATAGGCTCTGGGTCAGGTTATGTTTTAGCATTAATCAATGCAATGGCGAAAAAATTGACTTTGTATGGGGTTGAAATTAATCCAGAACTTGTTGAGCGGTCTCGAAAAACATTACCGAAAAAAATTAAAATTATTCAACAAAGTGGTGAAGAGGGATATCCAGAAAAAGCTCCTTATGATCGGATTTTAGTTAGTGCTGCTTTTGCGGAAAAGCCAGTTCATTTAATTGCACAATTAAAAAAAGGTGGTATTTTAGTCAGTCCAGTTGGTAATTACATTTATAAGTGGGTTAAGAATGATGAAATAATTGAAGAAGCATATTATGGTTTTACATTTGTACCAATTCAACAGGTGACAAATGAATGAATATGAAAAAGATTTAAATAAAAAAAATATTAAAATTATTGCTGGTGTTGATGAAGTTGGCAGAGGTCCACTTGCTGGTCCAGTAGTAGCTGCTTGTGTTGTTTTACCAGTTAATTTTTCTTTGCCTGGAATTAATGATTCTAAAAAACTTAGTGTTAAAAAAAGAAATGAGTATGCTAAAGAAATTAAAAAAAATGCTTTAGCTTATGCAATTGTTGAAGTTTCATCTTTACAAATTGATCGATTAAATATTTATCAGGCAACCAAAAAAGCAATGGTAAAAGCAATTGTTAAAGTTAATCAAAAAATAAATGTAGAGCATGTTTTAATTGATGCTATGCCACTTGATTTAGAAATTCCGCATACTTCAATTATTAAAGGTGATCAAAAAAGCATTTCAATTGCGGCAGCTTCTATTTTAGCAAAAGTTTATCGCGATAATTTAATGATTAAATTAGATGAAAGGTATCCGCAATATGGTTTTAAAGATCATAAGGGGTATCCGACTAAAAAACATTTGCAAAATTTAAAAAAATATGGAATTATAAAAGAGTATCGGATGAGTTATCAACCAGTAAAGGAGGTATTAGATGGAAATTAAAAAAATAACAGTTGGGATGTTTGAAACAAATTGCTATATTTTGTATCAAAATGATGGTTGTTTGGTGATTGACCCTGGTGATGATTATCAAGAAATTTTAAAACAAACTAAAGGTTATAATTTAGAAGGGATTTTAGTGACGCATTATCATTTTGATCATGTTGGAGCATTAAATGATTTGTTAAAAAATGATTGTAGTGAAGTTTTTAATTATCGAACATTAGGAAAGCAAGAAACTAAAAATTTTAAATTTGAAGTTGTTTTAAATAAAGGACATAAAGAAGATTGTGTCTCTTTTGTTTTTGATGATGTAATGTTTGTTGGGGATTTTATTTTTCGCGATGGTCTTGGGCGAACCGATTTACCTGGTGGTTCAATGGCTGAAATGGAGAAAAGTTTAGAAAATTTAAAAGAGTATTATAAAGATTATACAATTTATCCAGGTCATGGACCAAAAACAACTTTAAAGTATGAATTGAAAAACAACCCTTATTTAAATAATACTTTATAAAATTATGGTGAAAATCATAATTTTTCTTTACAAAAAAAATTTAATATAGTATTATATTTGCAATCAAAGGGGGATTTCATGAACAAGTTTTATCGAATCGTTGAGTTTTATGCAACAAAAAATAATGTTAGTGTTGCTGAAGTTATTGAAAATATTAATAAACGAGGTTATTCTGAAGAAGAAGTTGAAGATTTAATTTATTTTCAAGAAGATCCAGAATTTAATCCGTTTTTATTGATGTTATCAAAATATTTTAAAAGAACTGAAAATTTTAAAGAAAATTTAGATTTTTTTGATCAGCATGGTTTAAAAAATGAACTTGCTTGTCTTTATTTTGGGTTAATTAATTTAGGTGAAAAGCAAAATTATCAAATTGGTGAAATGCTAGGCAGATTAGATAAACAAGTTAAAGAATATAAACGAACTAAAAAGAAGGAATTTACTAGTATTAAAAAAATGTTAATTAATACGATAAAATTTAATTTAATAAATAATTTAGAATACTTTGATCAGCATACCGGAATTGATCAACGAATAACGGGTTTATGTTATACAGAAGTTTTAACTAAAATAATAAAAGCAACGGATGAAGAAGATGAGTTATTAACCGATCAAGAAATTCGGATTTTTTATCCAGGGGTTGAATTTAGTGATTATAATTATGATTATTTAAAAAACTTAGATATTCAAAAACGGCATGAAATTGATGAAATTGTCAATTTAATTGTTAATCATTTTGATAATAAACAAGAAAAAATCTATGGCCTTCTAGAGCCCATTGTTGAAATGGAAGAAGCAAAATTAGATGAAATGCTTTATACAACTCCTAATCCAACTGAAAAAAAAGAAGAACCATTAGCGCTTCCAAAAGCGGAAGTTGACTTTTCTAAATTAGAGCAAGAATTAAAGCAACATATTATTGGTCAAGATGCACAAATAGAACAATTTGTTAAACGTTTAAAAATAAATGACTACGAGCCCCTAAAAGATAAAGGCGCTAAAGCGGTGTTTTTGTTAGCTGGACCGACAGGTGTTGGTAAAACAGAGTTAGCAAAATTATTAAGCAAGTATACTTCACAACCGTTAGTGCGAATGGATATGAGCGAGTATAAGGAAGCACATAGTGTTAGTAAAATTTATGGTTCGCCACCAGGGTATGTGGGCTATGACGAGCGGGGGAATAAAGTTTTTGATCAAATTAGTAAATATAAGCATGCAGTTGTTTTGATTGATGAAATTGAAAAAGCGCATCCCCGAGTTTTAGATACTTTTCTTCATATTTTTGATGAAGGGAAAGCAAAAGATAATCGCCAAAAAGAAATTAATTTTTCAGAAACAACTTTTGTTTTAACAACGAATATTGGTTCGTTTGAAGCGAGTAAAAATACCATTGGTTTTGGGGAAAAAAATGAAAAGCCAAGTCAATATCAAGCGGCAATTGAAGATACATTAAAGCCAGAGTTTATTAATCGAATTGATGAAATTATTTATTTTAAGCATTTAGAAAAAGAAGATATTTATAATATTATTGATTTAAGTTTAGAACAAATTAGTCAAAAATTAGAAAAAAAAGAATTTTGTTATAAATTTTCGATGACTGAAGAGGCTTATGAGTATTTGATAAACAAAATAGATTATCAAACATATGGTGCTCGTGATGTGTTTCGGGTTTTAGATAATGAAATGATTGAGAAACTGATTGATTTAGGTGAAAAGAATAAAAAATTAAATTTAGAAGTTACTTATGAAGATGAATTTCAGTTAAAACCGATTAAACCAAAAGTAAAGAAAAAGAAAAAAGATTAAAGTAATTTAGTCTTTTTCTTTTTTTTTTTGATATGATAAGTGGGTAGTTTTTTGATAAAAAATGGTAATTAGATTAAATAATTGTTATAATAAAAAAAAGATTAGGAGAATATTAGGATGAATTTTAAGGATGAATTTGATTTAATTAAAGGGGCAAAAATTGATTTAAGAATAAAAGAAAAACTCCCTAAACAAGGTAATTACTTGCCCACCTATGTTTGGGATGTTTATCAAGAAGATAATCTAGTTGGTAGTATAAATTTAAGAATTGGTTACAATGAAAATATATATTATGGTGGTAATATTGGCTATGAAATTGTTGAATCTTATCGTTGTCAAGGATTTGCAAAAGAGGCCGTTAAAATGATTTTGCCAGTTGCTAAAAAACATAGTATCGATGAATTGTATATTAGTTGCAATCCAGAGAATATCGCATCACAAAAAGTAATAAACTCTTTGCCAAATTGCATTTTTATTGAAAAGGCAAGTTTGCCACCTCATAATGATGGTTATTTAAAAGGGGAAAGAAAAAAATTGATATATAAAGTGAAAATTGAGGATTTGGATATCACATAAAAAGGATTTTATTTTAAAATAAATCAGATAACTTTTTCTTTTATTTTCATTAATAATTTGTTAAAATAACAATAGGGAGGAAATATGAAAAAAATAATATTAATTTGTTTATTTTTCCTGATGGTAGGTTGTTTAGATTTTTCTAGTTCAGTTGAAGAAACAGAAGAGAAGGCAAAACAGGAAGAAGCAAAAGAAGAAATAAAAGAAGAGGAAGAAATCGAAGAAGAAAAAATTAATCAAGAATTGGGTTCAGATGGGACATTAACTTGCCGGATGGTAAAAACTGAACCGGGGTATTTTTCTTTTCATACACAAATACGATTGTTTTATGAAGATAATCGCTTACAAAGATTTAATTATGTTACCCGTTTAAGAAGTTTACAAGATGAACATTCTGATGAAGAAATAACTAAATATTTTTACAATGAGTTGCAAAAAAGTGTTAATACAATGAATATGGTATTTGGTTTTCGTTTTTTAAATGCAGAAATAGATTTGGTGGAAAGAGATGGTAATTATTTTTTAGTCGCTGATGATGATTATTATCTTGATTGGGAAAAGTTAACTAATCAATTTCCTGAAATTGATTTTTGTGAACTGAAAGATTTTTATTGTGAAAATGGTCAAATAATTGATTTAATGCACATCCCTCGTTATGCGAAGCAATATTATGCTCAACAAGGCGGTACTTGCGAAGCTGATTTTGAATAAAAATATTTAAAGGTGGTAATTATGAGTCGTGTACTAATAAAAAAACAAGTTTCTCCAACACCCTATAAAGAATATTTAAATCCCAAACATGTTTATCTGCCATTAATTATAAATGGTGATACAGATATAACAGCATTGGCTAAAAAAGAGGATATGGTTGAAGAAGGAGAATTAGTTGCCAAAAGCAAAGGAAATTGGCGTGTTTTTATCAATGCTAGCATTGGTGGAAAAGTTACTGGTTTTTCTGAAAAATATTATTTGAATAATCAAAAACTAAAGTGTTTAGTAATCGAAAATGATTTTGTTGATCAAATAGGTGAAAAATCTGAAAAAAAATTAACAGATTATACTAAAGAACAAGCGTTAAAAAAAATGCAAGATATGGGGATAGTTGGTTTAAGTGGTAGTGGATTTCCAACAGCTGTTAAATACGATAATCAATTAGATACTTTGATTGTTAATGCGGTTGAATCAGATCCTGATGCTAGTAATGATGCTTATTTAATTTTAAATAAATGTGAAGAGATTTTAGAAATTACCGATGCCCTAGTGGAAATATTTGGCATGAAAGAAGCAATTATTGCTGTTAAAAAAACAGATGTTGAGTTAAAAAAACATCTTAATTATTATTTAGGCACTTATATAAAATTAAAGTTAGCAGAAGTTCCAAATACTTATACCGCAGGTTGGGAAAAAGAATTAGTTCAGAGAGTTAAAAAAATTAATTGTAAAACTTTTCCAACTAATAAAAAAATTGTTGTTAATGGTGTAGCAACAATGTATGCTTTATATGAAGCATTAAAATATAATCAAGCTTTAACTAGTCGGATAGTAACTTTTAGTGGTCCAATGCTTAAAGAAAATGCTAATGTTTTAGTTAAAATAGGAACCCCAGTTTCTGAAATTATTGAATTTTTAGGGGGATATTTAGAAGGGGATAAAATGCTGATTGCTAATGGACCGTTAATGGGAAATAGCATTGCGAGTGATGATTTGGTAGTTAGTAGCGATTTAACTTCAGTTAGGGTTGTTCCAGCAATTGCTGAATCAATTCCGAAAGTTTGTATGCGCTGTGGTGAGTGTGTTAACGCTTGTCCAGTTAAGTTATCTCCAGTGTTAATAAATGAAGCAACGGAAAATTTTGAACAATTTAATCCTGACCGTTGTATTGGTTGTGGTCTTTGTTCTTACATCTGTCCTTCGCAAATTAATTTAAGAAAAAAAGTAGAACAAGCAAAAGGAGAAATTAAATGAAATTTAAAACTTTTGAGGGACCATATATTAAAGAAGAACAACAATTAAGTGTTATCATGCGTCATTTAATTTTGGCGTTGTTACCACTTGTTGTATTTACTGTTTATAAAAATGGTTATATTCCTTATCAAGAAGGATACCATGATTTTATTTATATTTTTTATCCATTATTATTTGTTTTAATTGGGATGGCGACTACTTATTTTAGTGAAATAGCTTATTATTCATTAAATAAACAAGCAGAACAATTAGCAATGGCTAAAAAAACAGCGCTTCTGCCCGGTCTTTTTGTTGCTTTGGTTCTGCCTTTAAATACGCCAATTTTAGTTTTAATCTTTGGTTGTTTAATTGCAACTTTTATTGGCAAAATAATTTTTGGGGGCTTTGGAAATAATATTTTTAATCCCGCCTTAATTGGTGTATTATTTGTAACAGCCATTTTTTCAGTCACGATAGTTGATCAAGGGGGCTATTTAAATGAATATGAATTAGATACAATTTCGCAAGCAACTCCTTTAGCAACTGAAGTAGAGGGTATCGGTGATTATGAAACTTTAGTCACGCCATATGGTGATTTATCTAATTTCTTATTTGGAACTATTCCAGGTTCAGTTGGTGAAACAAGTGCGTTATTAATTTTACTAGCTTTTGCTTATTTAACGATGAACAAAATGATAAAATGGCGGATTAGTGTTATTTATGTTTTAACAGTTTTCTTAATGACTTATTTAATTGGAACTTTAAATGATTTAGATGTTTGGTATCCGCTTTTTCATATTTTTAGTGGTGGTTTATTATTTGGGGCGGTCTTTATGGCGACAGACCCAGTTACCAGTCCAACCACCCCAGTTGGTCAAATACTATTTGGTCTTTTCTTAGGATTACTGACAGTAGTGTTTCGCTTTTTATCACCTTATCCTGAAGGAGTCTTAACGGCTATTTTAACAATGAATTTATTTGTTTTTATTCTTGATAAAGTTGGTCAAAAAGCGCGCTTCAATTTTTCTAAATCAACAATTGGTTTTGTTGGTGCTTGGCTTTTAATTGTTGTTTTAAGTTTAGTGATTGCGGCTGGTTTTGAAAAAGAAGAAACTGATGATCGTTTTCAAATTGTTAATATTAAAGAAGAAAACAATCAAACAATTTATTTAGTGGAACAACGTGCATTTTCTGGAATTATACGCGCAGAAGTTTATTTAGAAAATGGTCAAATAGTTGATTTTGTGATTGTATCGCAAGTTGAAAGTTATTGGCAACGAATTGAAGATGCAAATTATATTGAACAGTTATTAGAAGCCGATGATTTTAGAGAAGTAGATGCTGTTAGTAGTGCAACTATTACCGCCGATGCTTTAAAAAATATTTTAGAAAATGTTTGGGAGGATTATCATGAATAAACGGGTGAAAAGTATTTTGGTTTTAACCATTACTGCTTTTATTTGTGGTTTAATCATTTATTTAACCCATTCATTAACTAGTTAGAGGTGAAAAATGAAAACAATTTTAAATGGCATTATTAAAGACAATCCAGTTTTTATTCTTCTTTTAGGTTTATGTCCTGCCCTAGCCGTAACCCATACTTTTGAAAGTGCTTATATTATGGGATTATGCGTTATTTTTGTGTTGTTTTTTTCTAATTTAACCGTTTCTTTAATTAAAAACATTGTCCCTGAAAATGTGCAAATTCCAGTTTTTATCATTATTATTGCTACTTTTGTGACAACTGTTGATATGTTAATTGCTGCTTATGTGCCAGCATTACATGCAACCCTAGGTATTTATCTTCCTTTAATTACGGTTAATTGTATTGTGTTAGGTAGAGCATTAGCAGTAGCTTGTAAGCAAACTAGTTTTATTAGTATGCAAGACGCCCTAGGAATTGGTTTAGGATTTACATTAACTATTAGCGCGGTTGCTTTAGTAAGAGAGATTTTAGCTCATAATACAATTACGATTATGCAAGATATTAGTAATTTAACGGGCTATGTGATGGTTTATCAAGTGACACCATTTGATTTAAATGTATCCTTATTTGCCTCACCAGCTGGTGCTTTTTTGGCGTTAGGATTTTTATTAGCTATTTTTAATAAAATTATTAAGCGAGGTGAAGTAAATGCCGCTAATTAGTATTTTTATTGCTAGTGTTTTAACTGAAAATATTATTTTAACTAAATTTTTAGGCATCTGTCCTTTTATTGGAACTTCCAATAAAGAAAAAGGGGCGATTGGAATGGGTCTTTCGGTAACTTTAGTTGTTTTTTTATCAGGTATCATAGTTTATTT
>PWIL01000002.1 GCA_003560455.1 Mollicutes bacterium | reverse complement strand
GAAATAATCTTCCGATTTCATAAACTGCATCCATACCACCAACTAATAATCTTTTAAGAGGCAGTTCGGTAGCTATCCGCAGATACATATCAATTCCTAAAGTGTTATGATGTGTTTTAAATGGTTTGGCAGCTGCGCCGCCACTGATTGTTTCTAAAATTGGCGTTTCAACTTCGGTATAGCCCAAATTATCTAAGTATCTTTGAATTGTGCGAATTACTTTTGGTCTTAAATAAGCAATTTCACGAGCTTTTTCATTGACAATTAAATCAACATAACGGCGACGAAAGCGTTCTTCAATGTCACTAAGACCATGATATTTTTCCGGAAGTGGTCTTAAACTTTTAACTAAATGAGTATATTCTTGAGCTTTAATGCTTAATTCGCCAACATTGGTTTTAAAAACAATTCCTTTAATTCCAACAATATCGCCAATATCAGCATCTTTAAAAAGAGCAAATTCTGCTTCGCTTAAATTATCTTGACGTAAATAAATTTGGATTTGTCCATATTTGTCTTGAATATGCATAAACCCCGCCCTGCCCTTTTCTCTTTTGGTCATAATTCGGCCGGCAATTATTACTGTTTTTTCTTTTTCAGCTAATGTTTCTTTACTGTCTTGTTCATATTCTTGTTTAATGATTTTAGTATTGCTATCCAAATCAAAACGTTGACCAAAAGGATCTAAATTTTGGTCTTTTAATTTTTTTAATTTTTTTCTTCTTACTAATTCTTGTTCACTAAATTCACGCATTTTCTTCCTCCTCTAACACGATTAATGATTTGCTTAAAATATCTTGCAATCCCCGGTTGTCTTCTTTTAATAATACCATAAAAGCACTAGCTAATAATATGGTAAGTTGGAAAAAGCCCAAAATACCCATTGTAATAAAATAGGCTTGGTCTTTGATAAAATAAATTAAAATAACACCAATTATTGAATAAACCAGCCCCTGAATAACGGCTGTTCGAATAAATAGTTGCCAAAGTTTTATTTTTTCTTGGTATTTTATGCTAGTAACATGCATCCCGATCGTTTTATTTAAAAATAAGGGCATAAACATAAAAATTAAAACAACAAACACAATTGATAAAATATTATTTGGCATGTTTTGTGCAAATGATTGATAATAAATTTCCGTTACTTCTTGATAGTAATAATTAAAAGTTATTTCTTCCCGAATTAATTGATCATTTAATAGATTAATCTCTTTTTCAAAAGTTTGATGTTCAATAAAAAACTGCGAAATAATAATTAATAAACTAACTATTAAACTATCAATTAAAAAAGCTAGCGCACGTTTCCATATTATTTGTTTCATATTCTCTCCTCACATAATTTGATTATTTTTTGAAAATCTTGTTGATTATTCATTTTAACAATTTCGGTTTTTAATGGTTTTAATTGACTAATGCCTTTAACATACCAAAGAGCGAATTGGCGCATTTCTAAAATGGCGATTTTTTCTGGTTTGATTTGTTTTAATTTATTAAAATGATATTCTAGCATAGCTTTTTTTTCTTTGGCGGAAACTGGTTTTGGTTCTTTGCCATTTTTTAAATAAGCTACACATTCTTGAATTAACCAGGGGTTTCCTAATAGTCCCCGACCAATCATAACTGCATCGCAATTTGTTTCTTTCAGCATTTTTTTAGCATCATAACAACTTTTGATATCACCATTACCGATTACGGGAATGTTAACATTCGCTTTTACTTGTTTAATAATTTCCCAGTCAGCCTTGCCACTATAGCCCTGTTTTTTGGTTCTAGGATGAACAGCAATTGCTTTGGCGCCTGCTTGTTCACATATTTTAGCAATAGCTACTGCATTTATTTTATCATAACCACTTCGAATTTTCACTGTCACTGGAATTGGTACGCTATTAACTACTGCTTGAACTATTTGATAAGCTTTTTTTTCATCTTGCATTAGGGCGCAACCGGCTTTGCTTTTAACAGCGACTTTGGGAACTGGACAGCCCATGTTAATATCAATAATATCTGGTTGCATGGTTTGATAAATATATTTGGCAGCATATACCATTGTTTTAACATCGCTACCAAATATTTGTTGGGCGATTGGTCTTTCATTTTCAACCATGGTTAACATTTTTTTTGTTTTTTCGTTTTGATAATAAATTGCTTTATCACTAATCATTTCGGCATAAACTAGACCGGCGCCCATTTCTTTGATAATTTGCCGATAAGCGCTGTTAGAAATACCGGCCATTGGTGCCATTACAATTTGATTTTTGATAACAACATTACCGATTTTAAACATTAAAGCACCGCCAAAGTTGTTTCATTTAAATCTTCTAGTTTAATTTCTACTTGTTGTAAAAGATTAAAGTTTAAATTTTGTTCATAATTTAGACAAGCTTTAATAGTTGGTTTGGTGACTGGGTGTTTAGGCACAAATACCGTACAACAATCAATAAATGGTTGAATGCTTGTTTCATAGGTGTCTATTTTTTTAGTTAATTCAATTATTTCAGTTTTATCATAACAGGCCAGGGGGCGAATTACTAAAGTATTAATTGCGGCTTCGGTTGCTTGTAAACTAGCAATTGTTTGACTAGCCACTTGACCGATACTTTCACCAGTGATAATAACTTCTGCATTATTAGTTTTGGCAAATTGTTCGGCAATCCGATACATCATTCTTCGCATGATAATAACATTATAATTATGGGGTACTTGTTGATAAATGTTTTCTTGAATTTTAGTAAAATTAACCGTGTATAGTTTTAAATCATAATGATATTTTTTTAATTTTTTAGCTAGTTCTTTAACTTTATTTTTCGCTTGTTCACTAGTGTGTGGTGGTGAATCAAAGTAAAGAAAAATTGGCTCAAGGCCTCTTTTTAAAGCTAAAAAAGCTGCGACTGGGGAATCAAGTCCGCCGCTTAACATTAAGATACCTTGGCCTTGCACGCCAACTGGATACCCCCCTAAACCTTTGATTTCATCTGTATAAATAAAAGTACCATTGTCTCTAATCTCAATCGTAATTGTTAATTCAGGATTTTTAACATCAACTTTTAAGTTACTATTTTTTAAAATATAAGCACCCATTTTTTGATTAATCTCTGGAGTTGTTAAAGGGAATTCTTTATTAGCCCGTTTGGTTTTTACTTTAAATGTTTGTTTAGAATTATTATTAACAATATTTAATAATGTTTCTTTAATAGCTGCTTCGTCATTAATTGTTTGATAACATAAAGCAATCGCATGAATACCGAAAATATTTTTTAATTGTTGCATTACTTTATTAGTTTGATTAGTTTCAATATAAATTCGATCATGAAATTTTTGAATATTAATTTTTTCTTGAACCGTATTTTCAATATTGTTTTTTAAGGTTTTAATAAAGATATGGCGATTATCACCTTTAGTTGATAATTCACCATATTTTACTAAAATTATTTGTTTCATTTTTTTTCACCTCAAGCTTTAACTAAAGTTTTCGCTTTTTGCTTCATAAAGTTTAACTAGTTTGTCATATATTCGGCTGTCAATTCGATTTAAAGCATTAACCGTTGTTTCTAATGATTTTTGATATTCACCACGATAAAATAATAATTCAGCATAGGCCAGGTGTTTTTCTAAATCTTGCTCAATTGGCCGATAGCGATTACCATATACTAGGGCCATTTCGGCAAACATCGCTGATTTAATAGTTTCTTTGTTATTGGTAAATAGTTTTAATGCTAAGTCACGAGCAGTATCAACTCTGGTATTTAAAATTTCAATTGTAATCGGCATTTTGCCCAATTCTTTCATTACTTCTTTGATTGCGGCATCTGCTTCTTTGGATTCAACATAATATGTTTTGGGAATTGTTGGCAGATTGTAATCCCGAATTTTTAATTTGGCATCTTTTAAAATATTTTTAATTTCATCAAGTTGCTGGCGAGCACGCATTTCATCTTCTTTCATATTACCAATTGATTTTAGTGTTGTTTGAATTTCGGTTTCTAAGGTTTTTAAACGTTTTGCTAAACCATTGATTTCAGTAATTAATTTTGAATAAGCAAAAGTATTATTTTTGGTATGATCCATTAAAATTTTATAGTCTTCGTTTATTTTAGTTAGTTCTTGTTTTTTATCATTTAAGGTGTTTATAT
>PWIL01000149.1 GCA_003560455.1 Mollicutes bacterium | reverse complement strand
CAGTTGATTGAAATGCAGGGTGGTTTCCAGAAAGCGATTGAAGCAAAAATTATCCAAGGAGAAATAGCACGTGCACGAAAAGAAAAAGACGAAGCCATTGCAACCCGAAAATTGGTTTTGACCGGTGTGAATAGTTATCCGGGTTCGAATGAAAAAATTCCGGATCAATTACACAAAAATATCCCGGTTGATTCTCTCAAACAATCCCAAAAAAAATCTGAAGTAGAACCCGATAACCTGATAGATCACTTGTCAGAACTATTTCAAAATGGAATATTTCTGGGTGATGTTGTCCAATCATTCATCAACCTGCAAAAGCAGTTATATCCAGCACTCGTCACATATCGGGCTGCAGAAGTGTTCGAAAAAATACGGCTAATTACTCAGCAGTATGAAACACATCAGGGTAAAAAACTGACAGCACAGCTTGTACCGGTTGGAAATAAAAAGATGCGCAAAGCAAGAGCTTCATTCTCGCAAAATTATCTTGAATGTGGTGGTATTGCCGTTTTAAATCCTTCCGGTTATGAAACCATGAAAGATGCATTGTCTGAAATAAAATCATCCGGTGCCAATATTTTTGTTCTTTGCGGGTCAGATGATGAATATCCGGAACTGATACCTGAATTTTGTTCAGTACTGAATAAAGATACGACACTGATTTTGGCCGGTAATCCAAAAGATAAAATTGAAGAGTACTCAGAAGTGGGAATCGACATATTCATTTATTCAGGAAGTAATATGGTTCAAACCCTGAAAGAAATCCAGATAAAAGCCGGAATCGGCTTGTCAGGTTAGCGAAAGATTATTGGAATGCTTTTTTATTATTTTAACTGAATGAAAAGACCCGATTTTTCTAAATTAGATTACTTACCTGAAAATGGTAATTCTTCTGCTGATGCCTCCGATTCCGAATGGCTAACCCCGGAAAAAATTCCGGTTAAGAATCGATTTACCGAAGAGATTGCAGCAGAACTTCACCATCTGGATTATGCAGCGGGAATCCCTCCTTTTCTTCGCGGGCCGTACGCATCGATGTACACACTTAGGCCCTGGACCATCAGGCAATATGCCGGGTTTTCTACTGCTGAAGAATCAAATGCATTTTACCGAAGAAATCTTGCAGCGGGACAAAAGGGCTTATCCGTGGCATTTGATCTGGCAACCCATCGCGGTTATGATTCAGATCATCCCCGCGTAACCGGTGATGTTGGAAAAGCCGGAGTAGCAATAGATTCGATTCTGGATATGAAAATCCTGTTTGACCAGATTCCGCTTGATGAGATGTCGGTTTCTATGACGATGAACGGAGCGGTAATCCCGGTGATGGCTTTCTATATTGTGGCTGCCGAAGAGCAGGGAGTTCCACCTGAAAAGCTGACCGGAACCATTCAAAACGATATTCTTAAAGAGTTCATGGTGCGTAACACCTATATATACCCGCCCGAACCCTCTATGAAAATCATCGGTGATATTTTTGAATACACATCAAAAAAAATGCCGAAGTTTAATTCAATAAGTGTTAGCGGCTATCATATGCACGAAGCGGGTGCCACTGCTGATATTGAACTGGCTTACACTTTAGCCGATGCTGCGGAGTATGTGAAAACAGGAATCAGTACCGGCCTTGATGTAGATGACTTTGCTCCGCGTATTTCATTTTTCTGGGGAATCGGAATGAACCATTTTATGGAGATCGCCAAAATGCGCGCCGGCAGATTGCTTTGGGCCAAACTGATGAAACAGTTCAACCCGAAAAATCCGAAATCACTTTCCCTTCGCACTCACAGCCAGACTTCCGGATACAGCCTCACTGAGCAGGACCCTTATAACAATGTAGCACGAACCACCATCGAGGCCCTTGCAGCCGCACTGGGACACACACAGTCGCTCCATACCAATGCTTTGGATGAAGCAATTGCACTGCCAACCGATTTTTCTGCTCGTATAGCGCGTAACACACAAATCTACCTCCAGGAAGAAACCGGTATAACCAAAGCTGTAGATCCATGGGCAGGATCGTGGTATGTGGAATATTTAACGGATAAGCTTGCTCGAAGATCCTGGGAACTTATCAAAGAGGTGGAAGAGCTCGGCGGAATGGCCAAAGCGATCGAAAGCGGTGTCCCAAAAATGCGAATTGAAGAAGCTGCCGCAAGAAAACAAGCCCGTATTGATAATAAAAAAGAAATTATTGTAGGAGTGAATAAATACCGGTTGGAAAAAGAAGATCCGATCGATATTCTTGAGGTGGATAATGAAAAAGTTAGGCGGTCTCAGATCAAACGGCTTGAAAAACTAAAGGCTGAACGAAATGATAGCGCTGTAAAACAATCACTGAACGCAATTACTAAAGCAGCCGAATCCGGAAAAGAGAACCTTCTGGATCTGGCTGTAAACGCTGCCCGAAACCGCGCCACACTTGGTGAAATATCCGATGCGATGGAAAAAGTGTTCGGGCGTTACCAGGCAACCATTAAATCGATATCCGGCGTGTATTCTTCTGAAATTGACGACAACGAATTATTCCATAAAGCACGGCAGCTTGCCGATAAATTTGAAGATCAGGAAGGTCGGCGCCCGCGAATCATGGTGGCCAAAATGGGCCAGGATGGGCATGACAGAGGCGCAAAAGTGATTTCCACCAGTTTTGCAGATCTTGGTTTTGACGTTGATATCGGGCCGCTGTTCCAAACTCCTGAAGAAGCGGCAAAACAGGCCGTTGAAAATGACGTGCACATTCTCGGAATATCAAGCCTTGCTGCAGGACACAAAACGCTTGTTCCGCAGGTACTGGATGAATTGAAAAAACTGGGCCGTGATGATATTATGGTAATTGTGGGCGGAGTGATTCCAAACCAGGATTACCGTTTTCTGTACGATAAAGGAGTGGCTGCTGTTTTTGGGCCGGGTACGGTTATAAGTGATGCAGCCCAAAAAATCCTGAAAATTTTACTGAATGAGGAATAACCGCTGAGGCGCAGAGTTCGCAGAAATTTTTTACAGCGTTCTCTGCGCCTCTGCGGTTTAAAGATCTAATATGAGTAAACCTAACAACAAATCACTTTCCATTAATAAAGGCTCTGAAATTTCCGGTTCGGTGAATCCGGATTTTAAGGCGAAGCGTGCTTCCCTAAAGAAAAAGGAAGAATATGTTGAGGGTATAAAATCCGGAAACCGGACTATTTTATCGCAGGCTATTACACTGGTGGAAAGCTCTAAGCAGGAATACAGAGAACTGGGGCTTGAAGTACTGGAAGAGTTGATGCCGCTAACAGGTAATTCGGTACGAATTGGCATTACCGGTGTGCCGGGTGTTGGGAAAAGTACTTTTATTGAAGCTTTGGGCGGTAAAATTCTTGACAAAGGAGAAAAACTGGCAGTTCTCGCAGTTGATCCGACCAGCAGCCGAAGCAAAGGCAGTATTCTTGGCGATAAAACCAGAATGGCTTCTCTTGCAGTGCATGATGATGCATTTATACGTCCATCGCCAACTTCGGGCAATCTGGGGGGAGTTGCACGTAAATCACGGGAAACCATGCTTTTGTGTGAAGCTGCAGGTTTCAAAACAATTTTCATCGAAACTGTTGGTGTGGGACAATCTGAAACTACTGTACACTCGATGGTCGACTTTTTTCTGCTACTGATGCTACCCGGTGCCGGCGATGAGCTGCAGGGAATTAAACGTGGCGTAATGGAAATGGCTGATCTGATTGCCATCAACAAAGCGGAAGAACCCAATCAAAAATTAGCAGAAAAGGCAAAAAGAGAATATGAAAATGCACTATCCCTTTTTCCACCATCTCCCTCAGGATGGCAACCCCCTGTGTTTACCTGTTCAGCTTTAACAAAGAAGGGGATCTTCGAAATATGGAGCCAAATTGAAAACTATATCCGTCATACAAAAGAGAACAAGTATTTTGAAAAACGCAGGAAAGAACAGGCAAAACACTGGATGTACGAAACGATTGAGAGTCAGCTAAAAACTGAGTTTTTAAATAATCCATCTGTGAAAAAGAAACTAACTGAAATTGAAAAGCAGGTTATTGAGGGAAAAATCAGTTCTTTCAGAGCTGCAGAGAAGTTATTGACAATTTATAAGAATAGTTGATCAGCTCATTTCAAGTTCAGCTT